>JAGQRA010000534.1 GCA_020425885.1 Planctomycetota bacterium
CATTCGATCGACGATCAGGAATTGTCTCACGCCCTCCAGATTCCTGTCCGGAGTCGCCTCGCCGCGGTCATCAATCGTTCTGGCTACGATCCGCCCGTGTCACTCGGCCCTGCCACCGACATCGTTGGCACGGACTCGTGCCTGACCGACTGCCACCACAGAGAGGCCTGCATGCGAATCTTCACCACCCTGATCCTTCTCTCCGCCCTGCCTTGCACCGCACAGTCGCCGATCGTCATCAACGAACTGGCCTGGGATGACACCGGCACCGACGACCGCGAGTTCGTCGAGCTGATGGCCACCGGAACCGTCCCACTCGACATCAGCGGATGGGAGCTGCGGTTCAGCTCGGGGGCCTCGACGACCAGCTTCTACGTGCCGGCCGCGACCATCCTGCTCCCCGGCCAGTTCTACGTCATCGGCAACGCCTGGAGTGCGCCGGACATGCTGGTGCCTCCCAGCTCGTTCCCGAACACGTCTCGCGTCGTCACGATCCGGGACCAGACGGGTACGGTGTACGACTCGGTCGGCTACGAGGGCTACTTCGCGGTCATCAGCGGGGAACAGATCGAAGGCGACCCCATCTTCGCCGACTTCGTGAGCACCGATAACCACGAGACCTCGTACGCCCGGGTGCAAAACGGCCTCGACACCGACTGGAACTCGATCGACTTCCGCCTGGCCCGCGCGACGCCGAAGCAGCCGAACAACACCGGCACGCAACCGCTCGTCAGCGTCAAGCAGAACGCCGACACCCTCACCGTCGGCCAGCCCATCCCCGGCTGGGAACACAGCGGACCCACCGCACCGACGGCGCAGTTGCCGACCGTCCCGGGCACCTCGCCGCAGGGCGGCAACGTGCTCTCGTTTCCGATCGGCGCGGGCTCGTCGTTCTGGTTCAACTCGGACGCGCAGGACGGCACTCTCATCAGGACCTGGGTCTACCTCGACGTGCCGACGTTGACGACCGGGCAGATGTCGGCCTGGAGCATCGGGGTCCGCGGCTTCAGCGGATCGACCTACGGCCGTCCAGACCCGTTGTGGACCGGGAACGACACCAACGGCGATACCGGTGTTGCCTGGACCTTCGTCGCCACCGCCGCCGGCGCCGAGCTGTTCCTGATCGACAACAACGACGGCGGACGGGACCACGTGCTGCTGATGCAGCAGCACATCGCCAGCAGCGGCTGGCACCTGCTCGGGCTGGACGTCGCCGGCAATCGCTGCGTCGCCACCCTCGACAACAACTGCTACCACTTCCCCGTGTCCTTTGGCAAAGGCACCGTCTACGTCGGCGGCGGCAGCTACTCCGGTGCGCCGGCACAGACCCTGTACCTGGACGACGTCTGCCTCGTGGATCGACCCGAACAGGTCAGCCCCATCGGACTCGGCTGCCAGGGCAATTGCACGCAGCAGAACTTCTCCGCCGACCTCCTCGATTCGGAGCCGACGCGAACGCAGGCAACAGGCACCCGCTACGCCGCTCTGATCACGCCGCTCGGAACGACGAAGTACATGCAGTTCTGCCTCCTCGGCGGTTCGCGAACGACGCAGCCGAGCGGCACCACGATCACGCTGCGAGCCGTCAACTCGAACGGCTCGCCGGGCGCGGTGCTGCTCGATGGCAACGGCGCCGCCATGGCCAACATGCCGATGTTCTTCCACGACTCCTCCGGCCCCCTCACCAACAAGATGGGGCCCGGCTGGTGGGCCGCCGACCTGATGCGCGTCGTGAGCGGCCAAAAGACCGCCTTCGTCAGGTCGGCTCCGTTCTTCGCCGAATGGAACCACGATGCCGACTCCTACCTGCCGGTGGCCCAACCCAGCAGCGGGCCGATTCAGAGCGTGGCCTGGTCTTCGCTGAACGGGTCGCCGTGGACGCCGATGGCGAGCGCGATGAACTGGGCGTTTGCCGCCGTTTGCGATGACGACGCCGGCGTCGTCAAGGCCCTGTCCGACAGCGAGATCACCCCGGGCTCGACGCTGCGGCTCGCCATGGGCGGTGGCGCCGGAACGGATCCGGCCATCGGCGCGTTCGCCTTGGGCGTGGGCTTCCTGGGCCTCGCACAGGTCACGATCCCCTTGACGGTGTTCGGCATGCCGGGCTGCACGGCCTACACCAACCCGGTCGCCAGCGTGGTCATGCCGACCGACGCCCTCGGGATGGCGCAGCTCGCGGTCCCGCTCCCGAACACGCCGGCGATCATCGGCCTGATCCTCTACTCGCAATGGGTCGCTTCGGACCCCGGCATCAACCCCGCCGGCATGCTCACGAGCTCTGCATTGGTCATCTTGATCCTGTGATGACGGTCTCCCCGCGCGACCAGGACGATGCGCTGTTGCTGCTGCTGCGCGCGTGGCAGGAGCAGAGCGGTGACGATCGCGTCCCGCTCGCGCAGCTGCTGGCGCGGCACCCCGAAGCTTGTTCGCTGCTGAGCGATGCCCTGATCGAACTCGAGCTGTCTTCGCAGCTGGCGCCCGAACCCGACGACGCCGCCGCCAATGCAGGCGGCGACGGCAGCCAACCGCGACGGATCGGCGACTACGAACTGCTGCACGAGCTCGGCCGCGGCGGTCAGGCCGTCGTATACGAGGCCCGGGACCTGCGGCTGGCGCGGCATGTGGCGCTGAAGGTGCTGCCGCGGAGCGCTTTCGGCAGCAGCGGCGCCGAGCAGCGACTGCGCGCCGAAGCGGCGACGGCATCGCGACTCGATCATCCCGGCATCTGCCAGATCTACGAGATCGGTGAGGCCGACGAGTTCCTGTTCCTCGCCATGCGCCTGGTCGAGGGCGAGACGTTGTCGCAACGCATCGCGGCGGCGCAGCAGAAGGCCGCAGCCGGCCGCCCGTTCGAACTGCTGTTGGCCGAACCGTCCTCCGCCGGGCCCGAGTCGACGACCCACTCGCCGCGGCGGGTACCGGCGACGACGCGCTGGTTCGAACTCTGCGCCGAAGCGCTCGACGCGGCCCATCACGCCGGCGTCGTGCACCGTGACATCAAGCCGGGCAACCTGATGGTGCAGCGCGACGGTTCGCCCGTGATCCTCGACTTCGGGCTCGCCGGCGACCCGACCCGCCAGGGCATGACACTGACGCGCACGGGTGACGTGTTCGGCACTCCGGCCTACATGGCGCCCGAGCAGTTCACCGACGCGCGCCTCGCCGATGCCCGTACCGACGTGTTCGCCCTGGGGGCGACGTTGTTCGAAGCCCTGACCGGCAAACGCGCTTTCCCCGGTGATGGACCGAGCGGCGGCGGGCGACGCACCGCCGTCGACCGCACCCCCGATCCGTGCCGCCTGGTGCGCACGCTGCCACGCGATCTCGGCGTCGTCGTCGGCAAGGCACTCGATCCCGACCCGGCGCGCCGCTACCAGACGGCCGGCGAGTTCGCCGCCGACCTGCGCCGGATCCGCGAGTTGCTGCCGATCCGGGCCGTGCCGCCGAGCCCGTGGCTGCGCGTCCGACGTTGGCTGCAGCGCAACCCGGTCTGGGCGACCCTGCTACTGGTGAGCATCGTGTCGATCCTGCTGATCGCCACCAGCACCCTCTGGGCCCGTGCCGCCGAGGACGACTTCAGCCGCCTCGCCGATGACCGCAACCTGGCCGAGCTCGAAGCCGAGTTGAACTCGGGGATGCGTCCGGTCGCCGATCACCTCGAGCAGGCGCACACCTGGATGCAGGCCGCCAAGGCCCTGGTCGCCCGCGCCGACAGCCATCGCGCCCGGCGCGATGCCATCCGCACCGAAGCACAGCCGCTCGACGAGACCGGGCGCGAACGCGCCCGAAGCGAGCTGCCCGAGTTCGAGGAGCTGCAGCTGCTCGAGGAGATCGCCCGCAGCCTCGGGTCCGGGCGTGGGACAGCGAGCGCACTCGCGCTGGCTCGCCAGGACGCGGCGAAGAACGCCGAACGCGCCCAGACACTGCGGCGCCGGCTCGATGCGGCGAGGCCATGGCGGTTCGCCGATCCACGCACGCAGACCATCCACGACTCGCTGAGTCGACTGCTCGACTCGATCGAGCGATTCACCGCGCCCGGCGGCGTCATGGCGCGTGTGGCGGCGGAGATCGAGACAGCGGAATCGGCCGCGGACGATTCCGCGGCATGGGCCGAGGCGATCGCGGACATCGCCGCGGGACCGCACTACCGCGGCCTGAGGATGCGACGACAGAGCGGACTGCGACCGTTGCGCCGCGATCCGATCAGCGGCCTCTGGGAGTTCGTGGTGACGCGCACCGGCAGGGCGCCGGCAATCGACGACGACGGTCGCTATGTGATCACCGCGGATACCGGCATCGTGCTGGTGCTGCTGCCGGGCGGGCCGTTCGTCCCCGGGTCGACGGCCAGGCCTCCGGCCGGCGACGCCGTCGCGATCGAACTCGATCCGTTCTTCATGGGCAAGTACGAGGTCTCGCACGCGCAATGGGAGCTGCTGAGCTGGGGCGCCAATCCGAGCAAGCTCAAGCCGGGCGACCGCGATGTCGACGGCCAGATGATCACCGCCGTCCATCCGGCCGGGCAGATGACGTGGGAACAGGCAGTGACCACGCTCGCGGTCGCCGGACTGCAGCTGCCGACCGCCTTGCAGCACGAGTACGCGACAGTCGCGAGCTCGCATACGCGCTTCTTCGCCGGCGATGACGTCAGCTCCATGATGCCATTCGCCAACCTCAAGAACGGCAAGGACCCGGCGTTGCCGGCGCCATGGGTCGATCCGTACCCGGGCCTGTCGCCGATCGGCGCATTCCAGCCCAATCCCTTCGGCCTGCACGACATCATCGGCAACGTCTCCGAATGGTGCCGCGACAACGAAACGGACCGATCCAGGGCGCTCTATCGACGTGGCGACGGACTGCTGCTGGCCGCCGCCAACGGACAATACCTGCTCCGCGGCAGCTCGTTCGGCATCGCCTTCTTCTGGGCCGCTTCGGATGCTACCAGCTACTGCGGTGGCGCCGAGGTCAGCGCGGGCATCCGCGCCGCGCTGCCGCTCGAGCGATGAACAGGAGGCCTTCGCCGGCAGACAGGTCGCGGCAATGACGCTACCCTGCAGGCGTCCGCCCGAGCACCGCCACATGCCGACTGACGATCAAGGAACGCCCGACGTCGATCTGCAAGCAAGGTTGACCGAGCTGACGCCCCGCCTGTACGGCTGGGTCCACCTGCGGCTGTCGGGCCGCCTCGGCGACGAGGTCGACGATGTCGTGCAGGAGACCCTGTTCCGTGCACTCGGCCGTCTGGACCGTTTCCACGGCGGATCTCTGGCTGCCTGGGTATTCCAGATCGCCAACAACGTAGTGCTCGAGATGCTGCGCAAGGCCCGCCGCAAGCCGCGGCAGTTCGCGGCATCCGGGGCCGTATCCGGCCTGCCCGAGAGCGACATCATCGCCCAGGCGACGACCCTGACCCGCGCCGTCGCCCGCCGCGATGACGTGCGCGCCGTGCTCGAACTAGCCGCCGGCTTCGAGGAGAGCGACCGCCGGGTGCTGATGCTCTGCGGCCTGCAGGGCCTGCCTGCCCGCGAGGCCGGACTGGCTCTCGGCATGAGTGCAGAGGCCACGCAGAAGCGTTGGTATCGACTGCGTCAGAAGCTGCACAGCGTGCCCTGGATCGCCGCCGAGACCTCACCCTGACCCTTCGGACCGGCGCCCGGCACCGCGCTCAATCGAATCGCATGCGGTTGCGGTCGACGTTGGTGAAGCCGCCGACCAGCGGGCCTGTGACCTGCACGCCTATGCCCTGCACGTCGAATCGGACGCCGTGGAAGGCCGCGGCGTTCGGCAACACGAAGCTCGCCGATTGCCCCATCAGCAGCAACGACGGCGGCAGCGGCGCGTTCGGGAAGCCGATCAGCGCGACGCCGAACGGCGGCACCAGCAGGCCGCCGGCCGGCGACACGCTCGCGAACACGGCGCCGATCCCGCCCGGTCCCTGCAACGTGAAGCTCATCACGCTGCCGAGGATCGGATCGCCGGCTGTGGCCATGGTGTAGGCCGGCCGTTCGTAGGCGCCCATGTCGGCCTGCAGGCTGCCGGTCAGGGCATGATCCTGCAGCCGCGACGTCTCGTCGTGGTCCTTGCCCACCGCCTGCGCGGTCGCGAAGTCGGCGCTGCCGAGACACGGCGAAGTCGCTCGCAGATGCAGGTTGCCGGCCGCGACGTTCTCGAACTGCGGGTCGACCATCACATTGCCGTTCTGGCCGGCGAAGTCACCGTCGCTGAAGGCGACGGTGGCGGCGACCAGGTTGGCGAAGTTGCCGCCGGAGTTGCCCCAGGAGATCGAGTTTCGCACCTGACCGGTCCAGCTGCCGGTTCGCACCAGGCCAGCACCGCCGCAGCCGGTCACGGTCGCATGCCGAACATCGAAGTTCCGGTTGTTGAGCTGGATGCCATCGTCTGCCGCATCGACGACGACGAGGTTGTCGACGCTGCCCTGCGCATCCGTCAGCAGCAGGCCGTCGTTGCCCGAATGCTCGACGCGGACCCGGCGCAGCTCGGCCAGGCTGCTCTGGCACTCGAGCGAGTTGCTGCTGCGACCGGCAAAGCGGATCAACACGTTCTCGAGCCGCACCGGCGGCGGGATCGAGCCGCCGCCGATCCAGACCCGCTCCCAATCACCGGCCACCGGCTGCGTCGCGTTGCCGTCGCCATTGGTGTCCCCGCCCCAGGCGTCATCGCGGAACGAGGTCAACACGACCGGGCGCCGCGCCGTGCCGTTGAGCAGCAGCCGGCCGCCGGCGTTGACGTTGATGCCGGTGTCGTAGCCGAAGTTGCCCCACTTCAGGATGACGCCGGCCTCGAGGCTCAGCGCGCCGCCCGAGTTGATCGTGACCCGATTGGCGACCTCGAGCACCGCGCCCGGGTAGTTGCCCGGATCGATCGTCGCCGCCACGGTGACGAATCCCGACTGGACGTGGAAGTGATCGCCGCCGCCGTTGTTGCTCGTGGTGTTGTCCGAACACGCCTCGAGCTCGGTCCAGAACATGTCCTTCACCGCCCGGCCGACGTTGTCGCGAATCGTGCAGCCGCGCAGGCTGGCCGGAGGTGCGGCCACGTTGTTGAACAAGAGGCCGTCGGCCGACGATCGCTCGATCGTGCAATCGACGAAACTCGCCGAGGAACCGGACAGCCGCACGGCCGCCGGGCTGCCGGCGTGCCGGATGATCGCGTGGTCGAACGCCGAGGTGTCGCCGGCCTGCAACTCGATCCCCCACCAGTCACCGGGCTGCGGCGCGGTGGCGCCGCCGTTGTTCTGGGTGTCGCCGCCGAACGCATCGTCGTCGATCGAGGTGAACACCACGGGTCGGGCCGCGGTGCCCTGGACGTCGAAGCGCCCGCCCTGCGACGTCAGCAGCCCCGAGCTCTGGACGATCTTGACCACCGTGCCGGCGGGGAAGGTCCAGGTCACACCCGGCCCGACGCGAGGCGAGCGTGACGAGCCGATGTCGATCACGAACACGCCGCTGCCGTTGATCGCATGGATCGGGTCCATCGTGAGGTTGCCGGTGAGCAGCGTGGCATCGACGATGCGCGCGTACTCACCGCCGGCGCACTGCAGGGCGCGGTTGGACGAGAACTGCGGCAGACGCTTGAGATCGATGCCGTCGACCGGGATGCCGGCCAGGTATTCGAAGTCACAGTCCTCGATGGTCGCGTTCAGCGCCTCCTTGATGCCGCTGCCAGCGGCGTGATCGATGACGCAGTGTCGGATGGTCGCCGGCTGGTTGCGCAACGACAGCGGCGCGTTGCCGTTGGCGCCGCCGTAGCGCACGCGGCAATGCTCCACGTGCGCCGTGCCGAAGATCTCGATGTTGGCCCAATCGCCGGCCGCCGGTACGGTGAGCCCGCCGTTGTTGTTGGTGTCGCCGCCGGCGAGGTCGTCGTGCACCGAGGTGAACTCGATCGGGGCGATCGCGGTGCCGATGGCGTCGAGAGTTCCCGACACCAGGAAGCAGCCGGCGATCTTGACGATGGCGCCCGGTTGGATCGTCAGCGTCTGGCCGGTCGGCACGCTGATGCCGCAGCTACCCGGACCGCCGACCACGTGATAGACGACGCCGGCGGCGAGCGGGCCGCCGTTGCCGTCCCAGATCTGACCGTTGAGCAGGATCGGATTCTGGGCCAGGGCAGTGCCGAAGACAACGGCGGCGGCGGTGAGGACGGGCAGGATCGGGCGCATGGTTCGGGACGGATGCAGGGTTCGGGAATCGGGGAAGGTGCTTCGCGCGTCGCAGTTCCGAGGCGGATTCGCTCGGCCCCTCCCGCCACATTCCCGAACATTGCAGCCCGGCCCGCGATCGCCCATGCGGTCCGGCGCGAACGTCATCGCCGACGCCGACCGCCCCGAACCTATAACCCGACGATGCTGCGCAGGCTGTCGCTGGTGCGGAAGGTCGAGCCGTTGAACGTGTACCACTGCGTCAGGTACTCGAAGCCGACGGCGCTGGTCGAGTTCGGGATCAAGACGTTGTGGGTCGCCAGCCCGGTCGCGTTGGCGACCTTGACGACGCTGACCACGATGTCGTTGAACGCGTAGCAACCCGGCTGGCTGCCGAACGAGACCATCGAGGCCGGCAGCACGGCGCCGTTCCATGACGACGACGAGAAGCCGATGCCGAGCAGCGCCAGCGAGTTGGCGTAGCCCGAATTGCCGCGATACGAGACGGTCGCGCCGAGCCGCGGCAGCGAGGTCAGGGCCTGGTAGTAGACCGGGCTGCCGCAACCCGCGCCGACCGTCTGCACGCCGGCCAGGCTGTTGGTCCACGACTGCAGCGCGGCCCTGATCGTCGGCCGCAGCAGCTCGGGGATGGCCTGGCTGTAGATCGCGTTGCGCGCATTGTTGTCGTTGCTGGCGCGGTTGACGAACGCGCCGAACGAATACTCACGCGGCGTCAGCACGTCGTTGCTGATGAAGGGGATGCTGATCCAGCCGAACTCGGCGCGGTGGTAGATCCAGGTGCCGTTGTCGTTGAGGCCGTAGTTGCCGCCCTTGTGCGCCATCTTGGTGAAGTTGCGGAAGCTGGTCACCGTCTGCGACGGCAGGCTGAGCGCCGCCGCCTCGGTGTTGATCAACGTGTCGATCGCGAGGCCCGAGAGCGCCTCGAGCATCAGGTCGTAGAAGGTGTTGCGGTAGCCGCCGAGATAGCCGTTGGCGACTCGCTCGTGCAGCTGGTGCAGGTCGCTCAGCGTGATCCGGTTGGGGTTCGCCAGCGCGTCGGCACCGCAGCCGAGTCGGTGATTGAGGCTGGTGCCGGCCATGCCGAGCGCCGTCGCCGTCGCGTTGATGTTCGATTCGCCGAAGTACGCCGTGATCGCCTGGGTCCTGGCATTGTCCGAGTTCTCCATCATGGCCCGCAGCACGGTCTGCAGCTGCTCGGTGACGGGCCCGCTGTCGATCGGGCACGAGGCGTTGGTCGGCGAGTAGTTGGTGAAGACGTTGATCGGCGTCGTCAGCGTGGTCGCGCCCAGCGATACCCGCCGCATGGCGTGGACATGATGCAGGGTCTTCATCGTGCTGGCCGGCTCGAACGAGGTCGAGCCGTTCAGGCCGGCCAGGTTGCCGCCGTTGATCTGCTCCAGCCAGCATCCGACCTGACCGTCGGTCGTCGAGCGCATGCGATAGCCGACGTCGGTGGTGAGCGCATTGCTGTTGTTGATCGTCACCATCGCGTAGTAGCGCGTCGAGCCGACGAGGTAGCTCTGCAGGCTGATGGCGCGCACGCCGTAGTTGTCGAGCAGGTAGACGATGTCGCCGAGGCTGATCCCGTACCACCAGTACCAGCCCGGCGGCGTCGCGTCGCGCAGCATGATGCAGTTGAAGCGACCGTTGTCGAGGCGCTCGAGGGTGTAGAGGCGGGCGTTGTTGGAGTTGATGTAGGACGAGATCTGCGACCCGGTCACGTTGAGGTACCACCACCACGGCCGGTAGTTCGCGCCGGTGTTGCCCACCATGACACCGCTGTAGTAGGTCGTGCCGTTGATCGTGTAGGTGTCGATGTCGACCAGGCGGGCGTTGTGGGCCGAGACCTGGGAGCTCAGGTAGGTGGTCGAGGTGTTGTAGTACCACCACCACGACTGCGCGTTGGCGCCGGCGTTGCTCTGCATGATGCAGGCGAAGCGCAGGTTGCCGCTCGGATCCGCGTACGGCTCGAGGTCGATCAGACGGGCCTGATTGCTGCTCAGGTAGCTGCTGACCTGGCTGCCCGTGAGACCGTAGTACCACCACCACGCCGGCGACAGCGCACCCGGGTGCCGCATCATGGTGGCGTCGAAGCGAGGGTTGCCAAACAGGTCGAGACCGCGATACTCGATGTCGACGAGCCGGAGGCCGCTGGCGACATGGGTATTGATCGCTCCGGCCGACACACCGGCGAGCGCGACATGTGAGGTCGGCGTCGACATCTCGCGCAGATCCTGCGCCGGCAGACAACAGGCGAGAGCCGTCCCGGAGGCCAGCATCGCGCGATGGAGAACCCGAGTGATTGATCGTGTCATGCCATGCCGGTGTCACGGTCGGATCGCCTCTGACCGCGACCGACCGGATTTCTGTCCGATACCCGCCGTCCCGGGACACCGGATCGTCGGATCGGCGACCGCTGCGAGGACGCCGAGGATCCGAAGGTTCCGATCGTGAGCGACACCAGAGACACCCGCGCCACCTCGGTGGCCAATCGCTTGCTGCAGCAGCTGTTGCGCGACCAGGAGCACAACGTCGAGCGCAGCCTGGCCGACTATCAGAGGCAGTTCCCGTCGCATCCGGAGGTCATCGCCAGGGAGTTCGCCGCCATCACGCGGAACGAGACGGCGGCGGTCGACGACGGCGTCCGCCCCGGCCCATTCATCTACCCCGGACAGGGCGATCGTTACCGTCGCACCGCGACCATCGGCCGCGGCGGGATGGGCACCGTCTTCCGCGTCTTCGATCCGGCGCTCGAGCGCGAGGTCGCGATGAAGTGCCTCGGCACCGACGACGACAAGGTCCCCGACGCTCACATGCTGCGCCGCTTCCTCGACGAGGCCAAGGTGACGGGGCGCCTGCAGCATCCCGGCATCGTGTCGGTGCACGAGATCGGCCTCGATGCCGACCGGCGACCGTACTTCACGATGCCGCTGATCGAAGGGCGCAGCCTGCAGGAGCTGATCACGGCCGTGCACGAGGGTGAAGGAACCTGGACCCAGCTGCGCCTGCTCGATGTCCTGGTCCGGGTCGCCGAGACCATCGCCTACGCCCACGAACGCGGCGTCATCCATCGCGACCTCAAGCCGGCCAACGTGCTCGTCGGTCGCTTCGGCGAGACGTTCGTCGTCGACTGGGGCCTGGCGCGCAGCATCGATGTCGACCATCGCCGCCGCGAACCGACCGACCACGGCCTCGACGACGGTCTCGGCGACGGTCTCGACGAAGGGGTCGGCCTGCGCACGATGACCGGCGACGTGATCGGCACACCGGCCTACATGGCGCCCGAGCAGGCCCGCGGCGACATCGATCTGGTCGATCAGCGCAGCGACGTCTACTCGATCGGCGCCATGCTCTATCACCTGCTCGCCGGCACCGCCCCCTATGGCAGATCCGGCATCGCATCCACCGGTCGCGAGACGCTCGACCGGCTGCTGCAGGCGCCGCCGCCGCGGCTTCCGATCCTGCGCCCGCAGACCGCGCCCGAGCTGGTGGCGATCTGCGAACGCGCCATGGCCCGCTGCCCGGACGATCGCTACGCATCGGCCGCAGCGCTCGGGGCCGATCTGCGGGCGTTCCTCGAGAACCGCGTCGTCCGCGCCTACGGGTCGGGCCCGTTGGCCGAGCTGGCCAAGTGGGTGCGGCGCAACCGCGCACTCGCCGCAGCCTGCCTGGTCGCCTTGCTGGCGTTGATCGGCGGCTATGTCTGGAGCGAGATCCAGCGCGCCGCGGCGACCGCGAATGCACGCCTCGCCGCCGACAATGGGGAGCTCGCCGAGGAGAACCTCGAGCTGGCCTTCACCGCCGGCGACGAGCTGCTGGGCCGCGTCGGCCTCTACGGCATCGAGCACGAACCCGGCGCCGACCCGCTGCGCGAGACCCTGCTGCGCGAGGCGCTCGCCTACTTCGAACGGCTCCGCGATCTGCGCGGTGACGATCCACGCATCGAGCACCAGGTCGCCAAGGCGCTGTTCAGAATCGCGTTGCTCGAGACCCAGCTCGGCCGCGGCGCCGAGGCCGAGACGGCGTGGATCGCGGCCCGGGCGGCGACCGAGAAGCTGATCGCGCGCGCGGGCGAGACGGAGGAGCTGGCGCGGCAGCTGCTGCGGATCGACCTCGAACAGAACATCCGCCTGCTGCAGACGGGCAACGCCAAAGCCTCGATTCCGGGACTGGAGCGGGTCGCGGCGGCGTTCGCGGCGCAGATGCCGCCGCATCCCGATGCGGCCCGCCTGCGCGACATCTGCACCGTCACCAGCAACCTGGCCCTCGCCATGGTGGCGACCAGGAACAAGACCGGGGCTCTGCGCTACACGGACGAGAGCCTCGATGCCGCGCGCGCACTGTGTGACGCCCAGCCGGGCGTCGCAGCCGCCCGCGCGCAGCTCGGCTCGGCGCTGATGATGCGCGGCAAACTGCTCTGTGAGATCGGCGAACTCGACGAGGCGGAGGCGCGCTTCACCGAGGGAACGGCGGCGCTCGCGCAGGCGCTGTCCGAGTTCCCGACTCACCGCGGCATCCGCTTCCGACTCGGTGAGACGCTCAACCTGCATGCCGTCCTGCTGCGCCAGCGCAACGACCTCGCCGGCGCGGCGGCCGAGCTCCGACGCGCGACCGAGGTGTTCCGCCAGCTCACGCTGACCAACCCCGGCGTCCGCAACTACCACGGCCAGCTCGGCGGAGCGCTCTGCAATCTCGGCATGATGTCGGCCATGCGCGACGATCGCGCCGCGGCCATGCCGATCTATGAAGAGGCCCTGATCGAGATCCGTCGCGCGCTCGAGATCGATCCGACCGCGAGCGACTATCGCGACTACCGTCGTATCCTCGGCAAGGAGATCGCCATCGCGCACGTGCTCGAAGGGCGGCACGTCGAGGCGGCCGCGGCACTGCGCACGTTGCTGACAGAACAACCCGAAGGCAGTCAATGGACCTGCGGCCGACTGTTCGCCGTCTGCGCCAAGGCGAGCATGTTCGACGACGGCCTGAGCGCGGAGGACAAAGCCCGCCTTGCCGCGGGCTACGGTGACGAGGCGGTGGCCGCGTTGCGGCGCGCCGCCGCGGCCGGAACCATCGACGCCAAGGGGCTCGACAGCACGGCCTTCGACGCGATCCGTGAGCGCGACGACTTCCGCGAGCTCTTGGCGGGACTACGGCGCTGAGCATTGCCCGGCACTCGCCGCGGCAAGGACCAGGCCATAGCATGCCATCGTGTCGTCCCCGCCGCGATCCGGGCCGCCGCCCGATCCGGGCCAGGCGACCAGCCTTCACGTCAACCGTGCCGTCGCCGGAGACACCGCGAGCACGTCGTGGCTGATCGAGCGATTGAACCCACTGCTGCTCGCCCAGGCGGCATTCCGCATGGGCCCCGAACTGCGCCGCACCTACGACCCCGCCGACCTCGTGCACGAGGCCTGGCTCGTGCTGCTGCCGCGACTCGGCTCGCTGCCGCCCCGTGACGGCCGCCTGACGCCGGTCCTGCTCAGCTACCTGAGCACCACCATCATCAACAAGCTCAACAACCTCATCCGTCGCGAGCTGCGACGCCGTCTGCACCACGGGGCCACGACCGACGACGATCCGGTAGCGGACCTGGCGGGCCCGCGCAGCGAGGTCATCTCCGCGATCGTGCATCGCGAAGCCCAATCACAGGTCCGCGACCTGCTCGAGGAACTGCCGCAGCAGGACCGGGAGATCCTGCTGTTGCGCGGCATCGAACAGCAGCCGACGGAGGACGTCGCCGCGATGCTCGAGCTGTCGCACGAGGCGGTCTACAAGCGCTACAGCCGGGCGCTGCAACGGCTGCGGCAACGCCTGCCCGATTCGGTATTCGCCGAGCTCAGCGATCGCTGACGACTCGCGCAGGTTGCTGTTATCCTGCCGGCGATGCGTCACCTCGCCTTCGTCGCGACCCTGACCGCGTGGACCATGGCCGGCCCGCTCGCGGCGCAGCAGGTGCACCCGGATGAGCTCGCCCTCAAGCCCAGGATCGACGCCGCGATCGCCGACGGTGTCGAGCATCTCCTGGACCATCAGTTCCGCGACGGTTCCTGGGGCGTGGTCGGCGAGGAGCTCGGCGGCCAGGCCGCCCTGTGTGCCTACGCGCTGCTCAAGTGCGGCGTGGCGCTCGATCATCCGGCGCTGCAGCGCGCCTTCGGCTTCCTCGACAGCATCACGCCGACGCGGACCTACTCGACCGCCTGCATGATGATGGCCTACAACGCGACGGCTCAGTCGCGATACCAGGCTCGTCTGCGGCAGCTGCTGGCGATCCTGGTGAGCACCCAGCACGAGCAGGGCACGTGGGCCTATCCGGTCGGCGCTCCGGATCTGTCCAACACGCAGTACGCCGCGCTCGGTCTCTGGACCGCCAGCAAGGCCGGGTTGAAGGTGCCGGTCGAGACCTGGACCAAGCTCATCGAAGGGACGCTGCGACATCAGGAGTCCTTCCGCATGGTGGCGGCGACCGCGAACGGCGACAAGACCGGCGCCAGCCAACGGGAGATCGCCGGCTTCCAGTACCGCGTCGAGAATGCCAAGACCGCCCTCGACGCCACCGGGACGATGACGACGGCCGGCATCTCGATCCTGAAGATCTGCGAGATCGGGCTCGGCAAGAACCTGCGCGGCAACGAACGCAAGCAGCTCACGCGTGCGCTCGATGCGGGCCTCGGCTGGCTCGTTGTCAACTTCAGCGTCGACGCCGACCAGAAGCCGGGGCAACAGAGCAATCGGCTGCTCTACTACCTCTACGGCATGGAGCGCGTCGGCGGGCTCACGCGCCTGGAGCAATTCGGCGAGCATTGGTGGTACGTCAACGGCGCCCGGGTCGTGCTCGACCGGCAACAGGACGGCGGCTGGGGACCGATCCACGACACCTGCTTCGCGCTGCTGTTCCTGCGCCGCGCCACCGTCAACGCGCCGATGACCGGACTCGGGGCCGGCGGCGGCAAGTCACGCCACCTGTTCGCCTCGGGTCAGGGGCTCGACGACATCCACCTGTGTGGCTCGGGCCAGCAGCCGCTGATGCTCTACATCAAGCAGTTCGGCGAGCTGCTGCTCGACGAACACGGGCAGTACGGCCTGCGCATCCTGCGCGTCGACTACCTCGAGGGCGATCGCATCATCGGCCAGCTCGCCGCCGACCCGACGAAGGCGTGGAACAAGCTCGAGACCTTCCTGCACCGGGTCCCGGCGCTGGGCCACGGCTCCCACACCATCCGGGCGCGCGTCACCGCGATCGATCCCGGGTGCGCGCCGGGCGATCTGTCGAAGACGGTGACGATCGAATCGCAGCCGATGGAGGTCAGGATCCGTGACGTGATCGAGCCCTGGATGCGCAGCCTCGCGGAGATGCAACGCAACAACGCGCTCGCGGGCATCGCGATCACGGCCACGGCCAGCAGCAACGCCACCCAGGCCAGGCAGGCGGTGGACGGCATGATCCACACGCACTGGCTCGGCGATGCCGCAGATGAGGCACCGACGCTGTCGTTCGAGTTCGCCGAATCGGTCAAGGCGCGCAGCCTGACCCTGACGCAGCCGTTGCAGCGGGCCGAAGACGCCGAACGGATCGGGGTGATCACGCGGCTCGAGCTGACCTGCAACCGGGACAAGAATCCGATCGTCGTCGACATGGACCCCAACCCCCTCGCCGCCACGGTGGTCGAGCTGCCGCGAACGCGCCAGCTCCGTCTGCTGAGCCTGCGTGTCGTCGGCCGGAGCGGCAAGGCTGCCTTGCCGGTGGGCTTCGCCGAGATCGTGCTGACGAGCGGCAAGTAGGGCGCCTGCCCACCCCGACCCTCACTGCGGCTCGGCCAGCCGCCGCGCCTCGTTGACGAAGTTCGTGCTGCGCGTCATCGAGATGCCGAGGACCTCGCTGAGCACGGTCGGGTCGACCGCGGCGAGCGCGCCGACACTGTTGATGCCGAGCTCACCGAGCCGCGAGCCGATCGTGGTGCCGATCCCGCTCACCGTCGACACCGGCGAGGTGTTGGCGGCGAGTTCCTCGCCGACGCGAAGGCCGCCGCCGGAGGCGGTGCCGGCGAACCCGGTCGACAGCCCGAACGAGCCGCCCTGCACGGGCACGATGCGCTCGCCGAGGTTGTCGATGGCGAAGCCGGCGACCGTGGTCGAACGGAACATGAAGATCGTCAGCGACCGGCCGCCGCGCCCGGTCAGATCGAAGGCCAGGGACCGGGTCGTCGATCCCGTGATGACGGCGCGCAGCGCCACGGTGGTCGTCTCGAGGCCGATGGCCTCGCCGCTGCAGGGGCCGAGTTCGAAGGCACGGTTCTCGACGGTGAGGGTGTGCGGGATCGGAATCGCGTTGTAGGCGCGGATGACGAATCGCGACGCCGTCGTCGCGCGCTCCGACACGTTCGCCAGCAGGACCAACGCCGGTGGATCCTCACCACACAGCACCAGGATCTGGGCGCTGCCCGCCGCGAACCCTCGGGTGAAGGTCGCGATCGTGGCGCCGTCCTGATTCTTGGCGACGACGACGCTGCGTCGACCGGTGCTGACCGGGATGTCGAAGAACGGCGTCCCGGTCCCGGCGGTCAGCTGACGGACGAGCACAGTGCCATCGACCTCGATCGAGATCGTCCGGATCGAAGCGACCATGTGGACGATCTGCAGCCGCGCGCCGCCGCGCTGCACCAACCGTTGGGCCTGGCCGAACAGGCGCACCGAGGTCGGACTGGTACCGGCATTGGACGTGATCGACAGGGTCGCGTCGAAGCTGTCGACGCCGTCAGGAGAGAACCGCACGGTCAGCTCGCGCTCGCTGCCGGCCGGCACCTCGAAGGGCGTGAACAGGGCACGGAACACGCCGACGTTCGGCGCGATGGTGACGTTCGAGACCAGCAGCGCGGCGCCGCCCGGATTGGCGATCGTCAGCGGCAGATCGACGACCGTGCCCGTCGGCACGACGCCGAACGAGAGCAAGGGCGGCGTCGAGATCTCGGGCTGACCCTCGGATCGGACGAGATGGAACCAGACCTCGAGATCACCGCCGCGGCGGCCGTCACCGCTCGGCAACACGGCGTCGGTGCGACCATCGTTGCGCAGTCGGCCGAAGGTCTCACCGTCGACGAAGAGCGGTCGCTCGCCGGTCCCGTCCCAGACGTAGTCGCCCTTGAGGGTCAGGTAGCCGAGCACCGATTCGCGCTCGAAACCGGGGATCCGACTCAGCGCATCGAACAATCGCGACAGCCAGTCGCCGGTCAGCGGATCCGGCCGCCAACGGATCACGTTCTCCTCGGCATCGACGCGATCGTCGAGCCTGATCGGCTGGGTCGCGATCGGACCATTGACCCCCCAGAACGAGATCTCGTCGCGCTGCGCGGGCCACGGCAGATACAGGGTGACGAAGCAGACCGGCTTGCCGCGCCCGACCGCGTCGGCCTCGATCGGTCGGTCGCAGTCGATCACGAAGCCATCCATCAGGCGATCGACCGCCAGCGGCGCGTCGTTCTCGAAGTTCAGCGCGCCCGCGGTGATGCGGCGCACGTGGACGCCGTCCTCGACGGCTTCGGCGCCCTCGCGATAGCGCGCCGTGAACACGATCGGCAGGTGCACGCTGGTGCCACCCGCATCGCGCAGCGTCGCCTCGACGGCGTGGAGTTCGCCGACGTCACCGAGGGTCCAGGCGACGCTGGCGGTGCCATCGGTCCCGGTCGACACCGTGATCTCGAACTGGCCGTTGACGCGACCGGTCCCCTGCACGACCCGGAACCGCACCGCGGCACCGGCCACCGGCGCGCTGCCGTTGGCGACACCGACCCGCAACGCGTGATCGAGCGCGACTCCGCCCGTGCCACCGGGTCCCGGTGTCGCCTCCTGGCCATCGCCGCTGACGTAGAACAGGCTCCTGAGCTCCGTCACCGGCGGGAACAGGTGCCGGCAATCGGACGGCGTCGACCAACCGGTGCCGGCGACGAACTCCATCACGGCGAGGCGACAGAAGTGGTGCCGCACGCCGTGAGGGGCGAGCCGGTCCGGGACGCTGGCGGCATCGGTCGGCCACTCGACATCGCCCGTCGCGGTGCGCGCCGGGATCAGCCAGTAATCGCCGGTGCGATAGTCGCCGTCGTAGAGCGCCACCTCGACGCCGTCCTCGAGCGCCGTGAAGACGCCGTCCGCGGGTCCGCTGATCACACCATCCCAACGGCGAACGCGAGGGTTCGTCGGGTAGTCGGCGAGCGCCGTCTCGGTCCCGATCGCCGTCGTCAGGTCCAGCGTCAGCACGCCATCGGCGGCATCGAGCACGCGGACCAGCGTGCCCGGCCGGCCTTGCAGTTCATGATCATCGTCCGTCAGCTCGACCCAGCCCGAGGCGACGAAGCGCAGCACATCGTCGCGCCCCATCGTGCTGACCGTCACCGACTTCTCGGTGGCGCTGATCGCGTCCTCGTCCAGCCACGCGGCGACCACGGTGCCGTTGTCGCGGCTCCACTTCAACGACGCGTCGCCGCGGGCACCGCCCTCGTGCACCTCGACGCGATAGAGCCGGTTCTCGAGCGCGCGATAGCCGGCCCCCGGCGTGACGATGCACGGGTCGTCGGCGGTCACGGTCGCCTCGGCCTGCGCGGCGAGCCGACCGGTCGGGGCGGCGGTCAGCGCGTTCCAGGCCAGGAACTGCGACGCGCAGGACGGACCGGCGCCGGCCTCGGCGCTGACATCGAGCAGCTTCACCTGCCACACCGTCTGGGTCCGGGTCGCCGTGTCGGGCCCACCGAGGGCCACCTCGCGGATATGAGGCTCCTCGAGCGCGGTACGATGGCGTTCGAACACATCGACGTAGACGACATAGGTGCCGGCCGCGGTCGGAGCCGGCGTCGGCAGGTGCGGTTGGCCGCGGTAGCCGACGATGGTCTCGTTCTCGATCAGCACGCCGTCGAC
>JAGQRA010000535.1 GCA_020425885.1 Planctomycetota bacterium
GGATCGTCTTCACCACGGGTGACGCCAACGACCTGACGGTCTGGTTCTACAATCCGCGGACCGGTGTCGCGCGCGACATCGCCGATGGCGCGCTGTCCACGGTGACCGTGCTCGTCAACAACGCCGACATCGTGTTCTACGAGGCCGCGGTCGACGGCCAAGCCGACGTGTTCTACTACGACCCGGAAGAGGACGAGACCGGCACCGTCGCGGAGGCAGCCACCGACGAGCAGATCCTCGCCGTGTTGCCGAACGGCGCCTGCGTCTTCTCGAGGGTCGGCAGCGGCGGCGAGCACCACCTGTTCTCCTACCGGATCGGCACCGGCCTGGTCGAGATCGGCCTCGACGTGACGGCTCTGGCCACGCGCGACAAGACCTACGCCAGCTACGGCACCGACAGCCAGGTGGTGTTCACGGCGCTCAATGGCAGCGACCAGGAACTCTGGTTCTGGGATTCCGAGACCGGTCAGACGACCGCGATCGCCACCGGGGTCAACGCCGCGTTCAAGCAGATCGGCAACGGCAACGAGGTCGTCTACAACGTGGTCGTCAGCGGCACCGAACAGGACACCTACTTCTACGACCTCGACGATGGCACGGCGGCCACGCTGCGCGACGCGAGCGACATCTCCTGGGTCTCCGGCATCGCCGACGGTGGAGCCACGCGATGGGCGGTCATCCTCAACGGTACCGCGACCCAGGTCTTCATGGTCTCGCTCGTCGCCAGCCCGAGCACGCAAACGTACTCGCCGGGCGGCGCGGTGGCCGGCGGGGGTTTGCTCGCCAACGGTGACCTCGTCGCCGTGCGGGCGGATGGCACCGAGCTGGCGCTGTTCGACAGCTCGGCCGGCACCTGGGGAACGCCGATCAACGCCACCGGTCTGGTCTTCGGCGGCGATGGCATCGAGACCGGCGACTTCGTCTATGGCATCACGGCGTCGGCGCAGAAGGACCTGTTGATGTGGGATGCCTCGGGCTCGAACTCGGTGGTCCTCAGCGACACGACCGGTGACGACGTCTTCCTGGCCAAGACCGTGAACAGCACGGTGCTGTTCACGCGAGTCGTCGGCACGAACACCAACACCGACCTCTTCGTCTGGGATGGCACCGCCGAAACGCGCCTGACCGATGAGGACTCGGCCGGTCTGCTGCACAGCCACACCGTGCTCGGGCAGTACTCCGGCTCGCGCTGATCGCACCCCGGCCGGACCACGGCGCCGCGCGAGTCGATCGCCGGCGCCGTCGTCACGTACGGCGGCCTACTTCGAGAGCTTCGCCGGCTGCGAAGGATCAGAGGGCTCGAGCTTGCGGATCCAGATGTTGCGGTAGCGCACCGGATCGCCGTGATCCTGCAGGCGGATCGGCGCGCTGGTCGGGTGCGGGGCGTACTTCGGCAGCGTGCGGTGCGCGGTCGGGCCGAGGTACTCATCGTTGTCGTGCACCAGGACTCCGTTGTGGAGCACCGTGATGCGCGCCGGGGCGAGCAGGGCGCCATCATCGCCGAAGCGGGGGGCGTGGAAGACGATGTCGTAGGTCTGCCATTCGCCGGGCCTGCGGCAGGCATTGACCAGCGGGGGGATCTGGCCATACATCGCTGCGGCCTGGCCGTCGGCGTAGGTCACGTTCTCGTAGGAGTCGAGGACCTGCAGTTCGTAGCGGCCGAGCAGGAACACGCCGCTGTTGCCGCGACCCTGCGATGACCCTTTCGCCGGCGCGGGGGTCGCCCATTCGATGTGGAGCTGGCAGTCGCCGAACGACTCCTTCGTCCGGATGTCGCCGGTGCCGTTTACCTCGGCGTAGCCGTCGCGGACGGTCCATTCCGCATCTCCCTTGCTTCCCTGCCAGGCTGCGAGGTGGTTGCCGTCGAACAGCACGATCGCGTCGGCCGGTGCCGGTTGCGGCTTCGCCGGCGCTGGTCCCGGATCGACGACGCGCGGCCTCGGCCGCTCGGCGTCGTGTACGCGCCACCCGTCGGGGAGCTTGGGCGTGTCGGTGTAGCCGACGCTCTGGGCGGCGAGAGGCGTGAGGAAGAGGAGGAGGATCGCTTCGTTCCGCATGGCCGAAGAGGATCCTGCACAGCGACCACGGTTGCCACTACAGAAGGCGACCGGGGCGGTCGTGGCCCTCATGGCCCGAGACGGAACAGCACGGCCGGGTCGTCGCAGAACGGGTCCTGCAACGGTTGGTCCTGGACGACATGTCGGGCCTTGCGGCAGATGGTCCCGAGGTAGCGACGGAAGTCTCGCGGTGGCATGCCGCATGAGCGGGCTGCCGCGTGCGTTGAATTGCAGGTCAGTGCCGCCTGCAGGGCGTCGCGCTGACGGGGGCTCAGTTGCGAGGCAACCCGTTCGCGAACGTACTGGGTCCCGGCACCTGGCGGGCGCTGGTATGGAGCGTGCTGCTTGAGCATCTCCTCATAGGCGATGGTTCTGGTCCTGGCCCACTCCGATCGGAGCAGGGCGCTGGCGGAGCGCCGGGCAACGACGCGCAGCCAGGCCTTGGGATGCTGAGGGGGGCTGCCTTCGAGCATGGCAAGGGTCAGGAGGTGGATGGCTCGCTCTCCCGCTTCCTCGGCGAGAACTCGGCTGTTGGCGACCGCCGCCGCCGCTCGGTATGCGACAGGCAGCAACTCGTGGGGGTTATGCATGGGCTACTCCAGGTGAATGGTCCACTGAGGTGGAACGTGACTCTCCGGTTGCTTGACGAAATGTCAAGAAACATGTCGTGAGGAGCCATGCCGTGACCGATGGTCGTGACCGAGACACCGGCAACCCGGGCATTTAGGGCACCTTCCGTTCCTGCGGACCGCAGGTGACAATGCCGGCGTAGTATCGTCGTCTTGTCCCACGAACCAGTGACCGAGCTTCCCAACCCAACCCCCCGACCCCTGTCCAACCATCTGTCGGGGCGGCTGAGAGAGCTGCGTGCACGTCGCGGTTTCACCCAGGACTTCGTCGCCAAGCGCCTCGGGTGCCATGAGTCGGCGGTTTCCCGATGGGAGAGTGGTACCCGTTTCCCGACTGGCGAGGACCTTGTCGCATTGGCAGACCTCTTCGAGGTCAGCACCGATGACCTCCTGGGTCGCACCCGGCAGTACGCGCCCTCCGGCTGCGTCCTGCTCGACCTGAAGCTGCTCGAGCAACTGGCCGCCGCGCAGTCCACCGAGGAGTTCGACCGCCTCATCGTCGCCCACGAGGAGCAGGCCGTCTGGCTGCCCGTTCCGGAGGGCGCGGTCATGGTGCCGGTCTCGGAGGCGATGCGGTTGACGCGCAAGGTGGCCGACAAGCATCAGAACAGCCAGCACGTGAACCGGCTGTTCCGACCGCGCGTCTGAACGGGCGGATTGGCCGGCCGTCGCACCAGTCGGGTCGGCGGTTCGGTTCGCGTTTGACCGTCGGGCCGAATGCGCGACCATCTGGGTGGAATGCGATCGACGCTGAGGCGACCTGCAGAGTGGGCGACGGTCGGGCCGGCGTGGAGCATGCCGGCGTTCCTCGGCCTTGCGCTGCTGCTGCGGCTGCCGGCGGTGCTGTTTGCCGACGGCTACGAGTTCGTCGACCAGCAGTTCCAGTACATCGATCCGGCCTGGCACCTGGCCTCGGGCGACGACTGGGACGTGGCGTGGGAGTACGAATGCGGCATTCGCAGCTGGGTCTACCCGGGCTTCCTCGCCGGCCTGTTCCGGATGCTCATGGCGGTCGGGCTCGATGCGCCGCTGGCGATGATGCGGGCCGTGCGCGGGCTGCACGCGATTGTGTCCCTGTTGCCGCTGTGGGTGTTCTGGCTCGCGATCAACCGTTGGCGTCCGGTCGCAGCGCCACGCCTGCCATTGCTGTTGTTCGCCGCATCGGGAATGGTCATCACGGTCGGCGTGCAGCCGTCGGCGCCGGCATTGGCGGCGACAATGGCCCTGGCCGCGGTGCTCGCCTTCCACGGTCCGCGCTGGTTCCCGTTGGCCGGCGGCGTGCTGCTCGGCCTCGCCTTCTGCTGTCGTTTCCAGGACGCGGTCTTCGGCCCGGCGGTGGTGGCGGTCGGGTTATGGCAGCGAAGATGGCGGGCCGTCGGGTGGTTCACGCTCGGTTGCGTACCGGGGATCCTGCTGCAGGGCTTCGTCGATCAGATCATGAACGGGCAGTTCCTCGGTTCGCCGTGGCATTACTTCCGCATCAACGTGCTCGAGGGCGTGTCGACGCGGGTCGGAACCAAGCCCTGGTACTTCTATCTGCTGATCGTCCCGCCGCTGGTGATGATGCTGCCGCCGTGGATCGGCTCGGCATGGCAGCGGCTGCGCGCCGGCTCGCTGGTATTGCCGGGCGCGATGGCGGCGGCTGCCCTGCACCTCGTCGCCCACAGCCTCGTCAGCCGCAAGGCGGTGCGCTTCGAGTACGGCGCCCTGTGCCTGTTGGTGGCGGTGATCGCGGCCGGCCTCGGATCCGCCGCGACCTCGCGGTGGACCGCGTCACATCGGTGGGCGCTGGTCGTCGCGCAGCTGCTGCTGTTCTGCTGGGCGTCGTTCTACCGCGGGCACCAGGGCGCGATCGCCGCGGCCCTGGCACTGCGAGCGGAGCCGGCCTTTCACGGCGAGCTGTTGATCGTCGATGCCGAGCCGCCCGTGGCCGGCGGGGCCTACTACCTGCGGCGCGAACACCTGGCGCTGCGGGCGGTCGAGGCCGCGGCCCTGCCTCATGAGCTGCGCGGCGAGGGCGCGCAGGACGCCTTCGTGCTCACCTGCCGGCAGCCGCTCGACGCGGCCGTGGTCGATGCCTGTGGCCTCGAGCAGTTCGGCATGTTCACGGGCATGCTCGACCTGCGTCAGCGCGATCGGCGATTCCTGTATCGCCGACGGCGCTGATGCGTGACGACGACTACCGGTCGCCGTCCTTCTTCTCTTCCGACTCCTTCTTCGCGGCCGGCATCGCCCGCTCGCGAGTCGTGCGCTTGAGGACGACGACGGACTTCTGCGTGACGGTCATCTCGCCGCCGAACGGGCTGTCGGTCGACATGTCGAACGACATCTCGTTCTTCGACTCGGTGACGAAGCCGTCCTCGCGGGAGACGATCGAATGGCCCTTGATCTTGCCGTTCTTGATCTTGGCCTTCGCCTGCATCTCGCGCATCATCTTCTCCTCCTCCGACTCGTCTTCGGCAGGCGTCTTGGCCTCGCCCTTCTCGATGGTGCCGCTGCCGCTGACCTCGAAGGTCTTGTCGCCGACCGCGGTCAGGGTCATCTGCAGGACCGTCTTCGGGCCGCCGCGCCTGGCCTCGTTTTCCTCCGGAGTCCACGTGCCGCCGACCGCCATCGGCTTCTTCGGCCGCGCGCCGAGGGTCGCTTCGAACAGGCCCTTGATGCCGTCTTCGCTGAAGTAGGGCTTGAGCATCTGTGAACCCATCTCGCCGGCCTTCTTCTCGAGCTTCGCCTCGATCGCGCTCGCGTCCATGGACTCGATCGAGCCATGGGCGCCGAGTCGCGCGATCACCGACATCCCGGCCATGCTGGCGGCAGCTCGTCCCACGGCCTCGATGTCCGGCATGCCGCCGCCGAACGCGCCGCCGATGTCCACCGGAGCATCCTCCACCTCCTCGCCATCGAGGTCGGCCGAATCGAACTCCTGGTCACCCATCATCGGAATCGTGATCGCGCCGCTGACGCGCTCGAACTTCGCTTCGACGACGGTCGATCCCGAGTCGGTGACCTCCTTGACGGTGAAGCTCACGATCAGGTGCATCTTGTTGCCGGACTCCATGGTCTGGCCGCCGAGGTCGATCTCCTGCGTCTGCGTCGTGAGCTGATCGATCCAGACCGAGGTGCCGGGCTTCGCGACCAGTCGCAGATCGTGCTCGGTGTCCTGAGCCGCGAGCGGGGCGAGAGAGGTGAGTGCGAGGAAAGGGAGGAGGATGATCTTGTTCATTGCCGGCCGGAGTGGACGAAAGGCCGGAAGCGTATGTCGGGCGTTGCTGCCGCGGAACAGGCTTGTCCGCGGACCGGGGTCGCCCCATCCCGTCAGCCGTCGAAGCGAAGCCCTACCCCCCGGATCGTATGCAGGTGCCGCGGATTGCCCGGGTCTTCCTCGAACAGCTTGCGCAGCCGCAGCACGACGTTGTCGAGGGTGCGCACGGTCGGCGGGGTCGTGCTGCCGAACAGGTGTTCGACGACCTTCTTGCGCGGCACGACGGTGCCGGCGTGTCCGTGCAGCAGGCGAATCAGCTTGGTCTCGGTCGCGGTCAGCTCGATCTCGGTGCCGTCCCGGCAGCGCGCCCGCATGGCGCGGAAGTCGATGCGATTGCCGTCGAACTCGAGCAGGTCGGTCGATTGCTGCGGTGCCGGCGCCCGACGCAGCAGCGCATCGACCCGCAGCAACAGCTCGCGCAGGTTGAACGGCTTGGTCAGATAGTCGTCGGCCTGCAGCTCGAGTCCGAGGATGCGGTCGGCGTCGCCGCTGCGCGCGCTGAGGACCAGGACCGGTGTGTCGTCGCCGCGTTCGCGCATCGTCTTCAGCACGGTGAAGCCGTCGCAGCCCGGCATCATGATGTCGAGGATCAGCAGGTCGATGCCGCCGCGCGCCATGCGCTCCAGCGCCGCCGTGCCCGAGGTCACGTGCTCGGCGTGGTAGGACTCCATGGCGAGGTTGTCACACAGCATCTCACCGAGCGCCTGCTCGTCCTCGGCGACCAGGATCCAGCGGCTCATCGACCGCCTCCCCGGCGCGGCAGTCGCACCACGAACGTCGAGCCCTGGTCGCGGCCGGCGCTCGCGGCCGCGACCTCGCCATGATGGGCGCGGGTCAACTCACGCACCAGGTGCAGGCCGAGCCCCGATCCGCCCTTGGCCTCGTCGCTGCCGCGCCAGAACGGTTCGAAGGAGTGCGCCAGCTCGTCGCGATCCATGCCGCGACCGGTGTCGGCGACGGTGATCCGCGCGTCGTCGCCCTCGGTCGTCAGCGTGACCGTCACGGTGTCGCCGCGCGAGGAGTACTTGATCGCGTTGTCCATCAGGTTGTGCAGGATCAGCTGCACCGCCTCGGCGTCGCGCTGCATCGGCACCGGCTCGGAGGCTTCGATCACGAGGTCGACGTCGGCGGCGGCGGCGCGCAACTCGAGTTCGGTGGCGGCGCGGCGCAGATCCTCGGCGAGGTCGCCGTGGGTCTGGCGGTCGCGGCCCGAGGCGGTGCGGAGTCCGGCGGCGACGAGCACGTTGGTGATGCCGCGTTCGAGGCGGTCGGCTTCGAGCAGCCCCATGTGCAGATAGCGGGCGCGCTTCTCCTGCGGCAGCCGGTCGTCGCGCAGCGATTCGAGCAGCAGCGAGATCGTCGCCAACGGCGTCTTGAGTTCGTGCGTCGCGCCGGCGAGGAAGCGATCGTGAGCCGAACGCAGCGCGCCCTCGCGGCGCATCGAGGCGAGATAGAGGCCGCCCGAGATCGCGAGCACGATCGCGAACACCGCGCCTTCGCTGGTGAACATCCAAAAGCGCGTCCGGCCGAGGTGGGACAGCTGTTCGCCGTCCGCGACGCCGAACGCCGCCGCCGTGCCGGCCAGGTCGCCCGCCGCCAGCCGGGCCCCGGCACGTTCGAGCTCGCGGCTGGCGCCGGCCTGGAACAGCGTCCACCAGATCACGAGTGCCAGCGACAGGCACAGGATCAGGCCGAACAGGATCGAACTCGGAGTGCGGGTCACGTCGATGCAGCGTCGCCGATCCCGGGCCCCGCGGGAAGTCCCGTTCTCGATCCGTAGCAGCGGTGCGCGGCGCAGGGATGGA
>JAGQRA010000064.1 GCA_020425885.1 Planctomycetota bacterium
GAACGCCGCGCCGCGATCGAGAAGGTCGCCCACGCTGGCCTCCTTACTGCTGCAGGCGAACGCGAACGATGGTGTCGGCGTCGACGGTGGCCTTCACCGCCTTGCCGATCAGCTTGTTTGCGCCGGCGGCCGCGTTCTTGGTGGCGTTCTGGGCGGCCGCATCCCAGTACGTGAGCGTGCCCGCGGGGATGGCGCTGCCCGCGCCGACCGCCTTGTTGAAATCGAAGACGCCGGTGACGGCGAGCGATCCCACCTGGCCCGCCTTGATCGGTGCCTGCGTGATACCGATGAGGTCGGCCTGCACCACCACCGCGCCGACGAGCACGTCTGCGCCGGGGGTGTAGTCGATCGAGCCGCCTTCCTGAACGAACTTCGCTGGTCCTGAAGCCATGCCTGAACCTCCATCTGTTGGTGGGCCATCGGTGTCGATGCCCGATTGCTGATCGATGCCGCTTTGAAGGTCGCCGGGGAGCTCTTCGCCGAGCCCCCCAGCGCCTGTGCTGACCTGCCCGGGCATGGCTTACACCTCGCCCTTGCTCTTGACGCCGCCGCGAGGATCCTGCAGGTTGACGCCGAAGTCGTGGTACCCACGCATCCGGATGCCGAGCATGTTGAAGTCCGCGTCGGACGTCTCAACCGTCGGCGCTTCCTGCCCGTTGAGGAACGCCATCTCGATGACCGGCAGGTCGTTGGGATCGGCGAGGAGGTACCACGCCTTAGCGGAGTTGCCGGTGTAGAGGGCGTTGGAGAGGTAGCGGCTGACCTCGATGCGGAACTTGCCCTGGTGCGGGTTGGCGACGGGGAACTTGGTGTTCGCCGTGGTGTCCCGCATCTCCACGCTCTTGTAAAGCTGCGTGCCCACCGCCGAGAGCGCCGTCGGCACCAGCAGGATCGACGGCATGACACCAGTGGGCTTGCCATCCGAATCCACCAGGTCCATGAACGTGACTTCGCCCTTGGTGAGGCCGTCGATGCCAAGGGCGGTGTCTGCGCCCGAGATGAAGTTCTTGTTGCTGGCGCTGAAGAAGGCGGCGTTGTTCATGAACGCCGTCCAGAAGACGTCGTTGATCTTGAGGCCCGAGCCACGGCCGAGCTTGCGGGGCACGGTCGTGATGGCGCCGAGGTCGTCGTTGATGATGTCGCGGCGGTCGATCGCGAGCATCAAGCCGTAGGTGTCGGCCTTGTTGCTGTAGGTCTCCTCGCCGAGGCTGCCATGCTTGAGCTCGCCGCCGGGAGCGACCTGCTCGTACTGGTCCTTGCCGACCAGCCGGTAGCTCGTGACCGTCTTGAAGTCCGAGACGTTGCGGACAGCGCAGATGCTCCGCCACACACGCTCGACGCTGAAGAAGCCCTCGAGCAGGAACTTGTTGGCGACGTTGGAGAGGATGCCGCCCACGTCGATGATGGTCATCCCCGCCTCGATGCCGCGTCCGAACGCGGCCTCGAGCACACGGCGGCTGTCGCGGAACGTCCGGCCCGTGTAGCCGTTGGCGATGGCGGCCTCGATCAGCAGTTCCTGCAGGCCCAGCCCGCTCTGGAAGCGCTTGGCCGCGACTTCCAGCGCTTGGGCCGAGCAGACCGTTTCGAGCCCTTCGAGCTTTGCGCTCTGGAAGCACGCGGCCTCCAGGACCTC
>JAGQRA010000536.1 GCA_020425885.1 Planctomycetota bacterium
GCTGAAGCCGACGCAGGAGAAGGCCGCCGAGTTCGACCGGCAGAAGAACGTGATGATGGCCGCCGGCCTGATCGAGCGCGGCGACCCGCGCCAGCGTGCCGAGCTCGAGAAGCTGTTCGAGACGCGCGTCGAGGAGGTCGTGGTCGACACCGAGTCGGGTGACGTCGTCACCGGCAAGACCGACGAGGAGCTCGCCGAGCTGCGCAAGCAGGACCCGAAGCGCTACCGCCGCGTCGGCATCTCCAAGACCGAGGCCGGCGCGGTGGACACCTACATCCTGCCGATCTCGGGCAAGGGCCTGTGGAGCACGCTCTACGGCTACCTCGCGCTGGAGTCGGACAAGAACCACGTGCGCGGCATCCAGTTCTACAAGCACGGCGAGACGCCCGGCCTCGGCGGCGAGGTCGAGAACCCGAAGTGGACCGCGAAGTGGAAGGGAAAGACGATCCGCGACGCCGAGGGTGACCTCGTGTCGATCACGGTCAAGAAGGGCGTCGTCGACCCGGCGATCGAGCGTGAGAAGGAACACGCCGTCGACGGTCTCGCCGGCGCCACCATCACCAGCAAGGGCGTGCAGTCGTTCGTCAAGAGCGACCTCGAGTCCTTCGCCGGCTACCTGGGCAAGGAATAAGGAGCGGCAACGATGACTTCGACAGCGACTCCGGAGACCAAGAGCGCGCCGCTCTTCGGCCCCGACGAGAAGAAGGTGGTGCTCGACCCGTTGTGGGACAACAACCCGATCGCGCTGCAGGTGCTCGGCATCTGCTCGGCGCTCGCGGTGACCACGCGGCTCGACGCGTCGATCGTGATGGGCATCTCGGTGACCGTCGTGATGGCGATGGCCAACGTGATCATCTCGCTGCTGCGCCACATGATCCCGAGCAAGATCCGCGTGATCGTGCAGCTCGTCGTCGTGTCCGGCGCGGTGATCATCGTCGACCAGGTGCTGCGCGCCTACGCGTTCGACCTGGCCAAGCAGCTCGGCGTGTTCATCTCGCTGATCATCACCAACTGCATCGTGATGGGGCGCCTGGAGGCCTACGCGATGGGCAACCCGCCGTGGCGCAGCCTGCTCGACGGCATCGGCAACGGCCTCGGCTACGCGTGGATCATCTGCGTCGTCGGCGCGGTCCGCGAGGTGTTCGGCTCGGGCACGCTGCTCGGCATGCAGGTGATCCCGCAGGCCATGTACGAGGCCGGCTACGTCAACAACGGCCTGATGGTGCTGGCGCCCGGCGCGTTCATCCTGCTCGGGGTGATCGTCTGGGTGCAGCGCGCGATCACCGGCTACGTGGAGAAGTGAGGGCGAACCAATGATCTCGGAATCGATCTTCGACCTGGTGACGGCGCTGCCCCAGGAGGCGGCCGCCAACGACGAGAGCCTGCTGAGCATCGCGCTGCGCTCGATCTTCGTCGAGAACATCCTGCTGGCCTTCTTCCTCGGCATGTGCAGCTACCTGGCCGTCAGCAAGAAGGTCGACAGCTCGCTCGGCCTCGGCGTCGCGGTCATCTTCGTGCTCGGCCTGACCGTGCCGATCAACTGGTGCGTGCAGACCTACATCCTCGCGCCGGGCGCGCTGGACTGGGCCGGCATGCCGGACAGCGACCTGAGCTACCTGCAGTTCCTGACGTTCATCGCGTCGATCGCCGCCGCCGTGCAGGTCGTCGAGATGGCCGTCGACAAGTTCAGCCCCAAGCTCTACGCGGCGCTCGGCATCTTCCTGCCGCTGATCGCCGTCAACTGCGCGATCCTCGGCGCCTCGATGTTCATGGTCGAGCGCAACTACTCGCTCGGCCAGGCGACCGTGTTCGGGCTCGGCTCCGGCGTCGGTTGGATGCTGGCGATCGTCAGCATGGCGGCGATCCGCTGGAAGCTGCGCACGGCGCACATCCCGGGCCCGCTCAAGGGCCTCGGCATCACGTTCATCACCACGGGTCTGATCGCGATGGCGTTCATGACCTTCAGCGGCATCTAGCACAGGCCAGGAGAACCATTCGATGTTCCTTACCATCCTGACGGGCGTCGTCGCCCTCACCGGCGTCATCGCGCTGCTGGTGCTGCTGGTGATGTTCGCCGAGAGCAAGCTGGTGACGAAGGGCGAGGTGCCGCTGGTCGTCAACGACGACGACAGCAAGTCGCCGCCGGTCGCCATCGGCACCAACCTGCTGACGGCGCTCAGCGACGCGGGCCTGTTCCTGCCGTCGGCGTGCGGCGGCAAGGGCTCGTGCGCGATGTGCAAGTGCCAGGTGTTCGAGGGCGGCGGCGACATCCTGCCGTCCGAGACGACGCACATCAGCCGCAGCGAGGCCAAGGAAGGCACGCGCCTCGCCTGCCAGGTGAAGGTGCGCGGGCCGATGCGCGTGCACGTGCCCGAGGAGGTCTTCGGCATCAAGAAGTGGGAGTGCACGGTGCGCTCCAACGACAACGTCGCTACGTTCATCAAGGAGTTCGTCGTCGAGCTGCCGAAGGGCGAGGTCCTCGACTTCCAGTCGGGCGGCTACATCCAGATCGACGTGCCGAAGTACTCCGGCCTGAAGTTCTCCGACTTCGACATCGGCGAGGAGTACCGCGAGGACTGGGACAAGTTCAAGCTGTGGGACCTGGTCGCCAACAACCCGGAGCCGTGCTTCCGCGCCTACTCGATGGCCAACCACCCGGCCGAGGGCAACATCGTGATGCTGAACATCCGCATCGCGACGCCGCCGCCGCGCCAGATGGACCTGCCGCCGGGCATCTGCTCGAGCTACGTGTTCTCGCTGAAGCCGGGTGACAAGGTCACGATCTCGGGCCCGTACGGCGAGTTCCACATCAAGGACACCGACC
>JAGQRA010000006.1 GCA_020425885.1 Planctomycetota bacterium
CCCGAGCCTCTTCCACTCGGCATCGAACAGCTCCTTGCCGTTGACGGGCTGTGCCCCATCACTCTCCACGTGCTGCCAGATGCGCCCGAACATGTCGTCGTGACCGAAGGCGCCCGGCCAGGAGGTCTCGCCCTGCGGTGGAGCCGAGCGCGTAGCGGACCAGGGCCAGAGCTTGGCACCGTCTCCCCGAGCCGCCCGCATCCACTCCGCCTCGGTCGGCAATCGCATGCCATGGTGTGCCGCGAACTCGGAGGCCTCATCGTAGGTGACGAAGGCCACCGGTTCGTCGGCGATCGATCGGCCCTGCTCGTCGACCAGGGCGTAGGGCAGCGTCGGCCCGTGCTGGCGCCAGTAGAGCAGAGCTGCGTCCGGGCCGCCGGAGCTTGCCGCGATCTCCGCCATTCGCTTCCGGTAGTCGTCGGCGCGGCCGTAGCGCCACCAGTCGAACGCCGGCGCTCGTGGCCGCAGACCGTTCTTCGGATCGCGCGAGAACTCGACGAACGCAGCGTACTCGGCATTCGTGACCGGCCGTCGCCCGAGCAGGAACTCGTCGACCTCGTGCGTGGCCACGCCCAAGGCGGAACTCGAGCGACGGATCGCGACGCCGACCGCAGCGGGACTGACCCGCGGCGCGTCCTCGGGCCGGTCCGGCAACGCGGTCCGGCAGGCGGCCTCGACGAGCTGTTCGGCCGTCAGGCCGATCACGACCTTGCCCCCGGGCACGACCTGCATGAAGCTCAGCTCCGCGCCGCAACTCGCGGTCGAGCCCGCGGAACCAACGGCGACGACAGCGCCGACAGCGAACAGCGCAAGCGCTGCAGCGAGCCATCTCCAACCGCCGGAGCGAGCGCCAGCATCGCCGTCGGCGAGCTCGCGATCCGCGATGATCTCGCCGGCGGCGAGGCGCGCCAGCACCGCGTCGACGACATCGGGCGCGGGCTCGCCGCCCGCGAACTCGCCGAGGCTCCAGTCCATCCGTCGGTCAAGGACTTCGTCGTTGTCGTGCTCACAGATCATGCTGGTGCTCCCGGTGATTCTCGATGCAGCGGCGCAGGGTCGCCCGCACGCGCTGCAGCAGGGTCTTGAGTCCATTCTCCTTCATGCCCAACGCCGCCGCGGTCGCCGCCCGGTCGCGCCCCTCGCCGTAGAACAGCTGAATGGCCTGGCGGGGCCGACTCTCGAGCCGGCCGACGCAGGAACGCAAAGCGCTGAGCCAGCGCTCGCCGCCGTCCGAGCAGTCACGTTCCCAGGCCTGATCGGCCAGCTCGATCAGGATGCGCTCGCGCCGACCCTGATCGCGGCGCTGGCGCAGCAGCAGATGCCTGGCCGTCCGCCGCAGGAAGGCCGCCGTCGCGCGCTGGCCGCGGTCGACCTCGAGCCGGCGGTGCGCGACGAGGAACGTGTCCTGAGTCAGCTCCTCGGCAACATGGGGCGACGCTCCGAGCGCGCGCAGGTAGCGCCAGAGCCCGACCTGTTCGCGTCGCATGAGCGCTTCGAGATCGATGGCTGCTGGCATGTGAAGGGCAGGCGATGCAGTGGACACGGGAACGAATCCCCAGCAGCCGATCAGAGTATTCGGCAAACTCGCAATCGAGCCAGGGAGCGGTCTCGAACAGCGGAAGGCAGCCTACCGGGCCGGCTACGGCGCGCGGCGCAGCGCGACCGCCGCGGCATTGCCGACATCGGCGCCGGAGGTGGCGGTCGCGGTGCGCGTGCCGGTGGCCCCGGCCGCGACCAGCAGTTCGTAGCTGCCACAGATCGAGATGCCGGCGGCGCTCTCCGGGGTCACGCTGGCGACGTTGATCGCCGCCGTCATTCCGGGTGCTGGCGTCCACACGCTCGCCGAGGCGAAGCCGTAGGCCGAGAACAGCATGCACCGCGCCGTGGTCATAGTCAGCGACGGCGCCGTGTGGGTCAGCGCGCTGGCGGTCAGCTGGCCGTCCTCGACATCGATCGGCGTCGCCGAGTCGACGCCGACGAACGCGGCGATGCCGCCCGCCGACCCGGTCGTCAGCGAGAACGTCCAGCTGTGACTCGCCGGTTCGGCGGCGCTGGCGACGCGGCGGTAGATGGCGAGCGAGTTGGTGTTGGGCGAGCCGTTGTCGAGACGTCGCACCAAGGTCCACGCGGCGGCGGG
>JAGQRA010000537.1 GCA_020425885.1 Planctomycetota bacterium
ACAGATCGCGCGTCACGACGTCGCGATAGAAGTCGTCGAAGCCCTGGTCGCCGCGGTCATTGACGATGATGCAGACCTCGAACTGCTCGGGTGTGCCGTTCGGCAGGTCGGGCGCCCGCCATAGCATCGTCTCCGGCCCCGAACCGAGGATCATCGCGCCGTTGTTGCCCGGGTTCGTCAGGTTCGTCACCTGCCACTCGTACCTCAGGTCATCACGATTGGTCAGCAGATCGGAGATGATTCCGAGGGGGCCGTGAGGGCATTGACTCGAGTCATCGCAGACCCGCAGGAGCTGATCGTTGTCCAGGAACTGCGACTGGAACACGGCGAGGTCTTCGGCCAGGACCTGCTGTGGCACGACCCCGAGACATTGCCCTGCCGGCCGGATCGCGGTGACGGCCGCCCATTGCGAGCCGCCGGCACAGCAATTCGAACCCGTTGACGAGTATCCCGGGTCGTTGGCCTCCTGATCGGTGTCCGTGCTCAGGATCTCGATCTTGTAGTGGCAGTCCTCCACCTCGATCTTCATGACCACCGTGTAGATGATCGGCTTGTCATCCTGCTCCGTGGCCAGATCGTCGATCACGCAGCGGAACGTCTGTTTGTACAGCCCTGGCGGCGTGTCCGGATCGAGGTAGTAGATGCCAGCCGCGTACTGCCACGCCTGACCGCTCTGGCCCAGTCCGCGCCATTCGCCCCGGTTGGGCAGCTCGCCGGTCGACGTGTACGTGTACTGCACGAGGTCGGCCGAGAAGGGACCCGGGAACTCCTTCTTGTCGGCGTCGAACGTGCAGATCAGTACATGCTCGTCGACGTCCTTGGCGTTGGCCTGGAAGGCGATGCCGCGCGAGAACGCAGTCCATTGCCCCGGCATCGGCGAGTTGTGCCACATGTCCAACAGCTCGATCGGCGTGCCCGTCTTCCAACGGGTGCTCGGCGCACACGTACCGTTGTGGATCGTGTTGGGCGGGCTTTGATCCTGGGGAATGAACGGCGGGCAATTCTGCGCCCTGAGTCCGGAGCAGAACGTGGCCACGAGAACGATGGCTGTCAGTGCTTTCATGTCGCGTGTTCGAGTCGGAAAAAGGGAGGTCGTGCCCGACTCAGGGACAGACGACAGCCCGCCGCCGATGCAACGAGCGAATCTCGGAAGGCACGTCGGCAGCGCGAGCCACACGAGTGGCGCCGGATCTCGCCGTCGGCCTTCATCACCTTCACCGCGGACGTCGTTTCGGCGATCCCAGGCCAGGTCTCGGCAGGTCTCGTCATCGCTGGCCCTCCTGACCCTGCTCATTGGTCGCAGTACGGCGACCTCGCGGGGGTTGCGATCGAGCAAGGCGAGCACACAGCGGCGATCGCAGCGCGATCCCGATGGCAGAGTCTGGCGCCGCGGAGGCCCAGTTCCTGCTCGGTCTGGCTCTCGAGGCGGGCGATGCGAGCGTGCGCGACGAGCAGGCTGCGCGCCGTTGCCATCGTTGCGCGGTTGCGCAGCTCTCTCTGGCCCGGGCGTTCGGTGCCACGGTCGGTCGGGGGCGGTTCGCCGAGCGCCGGTAGCGGCTACTGATCTGACATCGAGTGCAGGGCCAGACGATTGCCCTCGCTGTCCTGGATGACCGCGCGGAAACCGTGCGGACCGATGGCGTGGATGCCCTCCAGCACCTTGCCCCCGAACTGCGTGACCTTGGTGGTCGCGTCGCGGATGCGACCCTCGGCGTTGAGGTAGAGCAGCAGCCCCTTGTCGCCGATCACCTCGTCGGGCTTCGGCACCAGACAGCCGCCGTTGCCGTGTTCGTGTTCGAGGATGCCGAACGCGGAGCCTTCGAAGTCGAACTTGTCGACTCCGATGTCGAGCACCGCCTTGTAGAAGGAGATGGCGCGGTCCAGGTCGGCTACCGGGATATCGAACCAGACGGCGCGATTGTGCAATTGATTGAGGTCGGACATGCCGGACAGCAATACCCTGGCGCTGCCGGTGGGGGAATGCGCGGAGAGGCTTTGTCCGTTCGGGCGCGCGGGGATGCCACTGGCGGGCCTTTCGTGAACATTCATGTCGACGGTCGCCTCGCCTTCGGTCCGGGTGCTAGGCTCGGGGGCGTTGCGCTTCCACGCGCTTCTCGAGTCAAGCATCTGGTTCGCCAGCATCGTCTCTCCAGCTCCGCTCCACGCGGCATCAGGATCCTCATGCATCCGACACTCCCCATGCTCTCTGCGTTGCTGCTGTCCGCCGTCGTCATGGGCCAAGGTGACGACTGCATCGACGCCAGGCCCATCGCCGTCGGGACCTACGGTCCGTACTCCACCGTCGGTGCGACCACGTCGTCACCCGCGTGGTCCTGTGCGGCTGGCGGCAACGACGTCTGGTTCGTCACGCAGGCCAATGCCCTTGGCGGCTGGGCCTCATTCGAGACCTGCGGCTCGGGCTTCGACACCTGCATCGAGGTGTTCGATGGTACCGGCGGCTGCGGCAGCCTGTCGTTGATCATCTGCAATGACGATGCGTGTGGCGTTCGCTCACGGGCACTGGTCACCGTCACTTCGGGGATGCTGCTCTACGTCCGAGTGGGTGGCTTCAATGGCGCCACCGGATCGTTCGTACTGAACGCTTCCGGCAACATCACAACCCCGACCGGTTTCGCCACATCGACGAGCTACGGTCATGGCTGCAACCGCGGTCGCACCTCGTTCTACGAGGTGTTCACGGATCCCGCGACCTTCGATCTCGCCAATACCGGATTCACCCTGTTGCCGGACGGAACTGGCGGCTACGCGGTGATCCAAGGGATCAACAACTACGTCGCTCCCACGCCCGCCGCCACGGCGCTGGCGCTGGGTGACGACGACGAGACGATGGTCACCCTGACCAACGCGTTCCCGATCGGTTCGACCTCGACCTCGAGCCTCGAGGTGTGCTCGAACGGATTCGTCTCGGCCGCTACGGGCAACGGCCACCCGACCGGGTGCAACCCGGACGGCCTCCTCACCGCGCCGGCGACGAGCTGGCGCAACTGGCACGACTACGACCCGACTGCCGGAGGCCAGGTGTTGTTCGAGGAGGTCGGCCCGATCGTTTTCGTCACCTGGGATGCCGTGCCCGATTGGAACGTCACCGGCAGTGCCAGCACGTTCCAATTCCAGTTCGATACCAGTACCGGCACGGTCACCTACGCCTTCGCTCAGATGAGCGCGGCCGGCGGCGGCGGCAACGGCCACGCCTACGTCGTCGGCTACTCGCCAGGCGGCGCCTCGCTCGACCCGGGCAACGGCGATCTCTCCGCCGCGATTCCGGTGTCGTTCGCGATCGCCGGCGCCGACATGTCGGAGTTGGTGCTGACGGCCGCGTCCCGACCCGTCCTCGGCACTTCGACGATGCTCGAGACCACGAACGTCCCGGCCACTGCGACGCTCGGCGCGCAGGTGCTCGGCCTGTTGCCGATCAATCCGGGTCTCGATCTGACCAACCTCGGCATGGCCGGATGCCGCCAGTTCCTCTCCCCCTTGACCACGGTCGTCATCACTCCGGCAAGCGGCATGGCGTCGTGGCCGCTGGCGCTGCCGAGCTCGACGGGGTTCGCCGGCGTCAACATCTTCGCCCAGAGCGCCATGCTCGTCC
>JAGQRA010000065.1 GCA_020425885.1 Planctomycetota bacterium
CTGCTGTTGTTGCTGCTGCTGTTGCTGATCCTGTGACTGGCCGCCGCCACCGCCCTTGTTCTTGAGCTCGGTCAGCTTCTCGATCAGGTCCTCGATGCCTTTGGTGGCCTCGGTGTTGTGTTCCATCGATCGTTCGAGCAGCTCCTTCGGTGTCGCCCGGTCCTGCTTCTTGGCGCTCGACTCGAGCAGCAGCTTGTCGACCTGCTTGAGCTGCTCGTCGACGCGCCGGGCGATCTCTTGGATCTCCTTCATCGTGTCACCGCCCTGCGCCGCGAGGGCGGGAGCGAACATCGAGAGCGCGCCGAAGAGGACGGCGCTCGGGAATCGGAAAGGCACTCTCTCGCTGCGGCTCATCGTCCACCTCCGTGGCCCTGGTCCTGGTCCATCTGCTGCATGGTCTCTTCCACCGCCGCCTTGATGGCGCTGAACAGCTTGGTGATCTCGGCGTGGCGATGGGCCAGTCGCTCGACGAGCGCGCCCTCGGTGGCCGTGATCGATTCGGCGCTTCCGGCCGAGACCAGAAGGTGCAGGTCGGCGGTGGCACGCCCCGTGTCCTCGAGCAACGTCTTCAGCATCTCGAGTTCGGCGATCTGGCCGACCAGCCGCTGCTGCTGCTGGTTCAGCTTGTTCTCGCCCTGCTGTTGTTGCTGCTGCTGATCCTTGCGCTGCTGCTCGCGACGCTTGCGCTCGTTCTCGAGTGCGGTCAGCAGGTCCTCGCTGCGCCGCTCGACGTCCTGTTGCATCAGCGTCGTGAACGAGCCGACGTCCGGGCTGCGGCCGCCGAGGCGGTCGCCGATCTCGCGCAGGTCCTCGAGGATCGTGCGCAGCACGGTCTGGTAGACGAGGTTGCCCTCGTCGGCGAGGGCGGTGACCAGGAAGTCGATGCGGCCGGCGAGCTCGTGCTCCTGTTCGCCGAGGCGGTTCAGCTTGACGCGCAGCGGGCGCGACAGCCTGCCGCTCTTCTCGACCTCCTGCGCCTGCAGGGTTTCGGCCGTGATCGGTCGCTGTTGCTCGAGCAACGCGAGCAGCTCCTCCTTCATCTTGAACAGCAGCTCCTCCTGCCGCATGTCCTGATATCTGTCGCGCTCCTGCTCGAGTTCCCGCGCGGCCTCTTCCAGCTTCTGCCGCGCCTCTTCCTGCTGCTCGCGCGTCTCCTCGGCGTCGCCGCGCTCCATCGCCTGCTGCGCCCGATCGGCCGCGGCGGCGGCCTCGTCGAGCTTGCGCCTGGCCGCCTGCTGCTGCTCGTCGAGCATCTCGGCGAGGCGGATGATGTCCTCGGCCAGCTGCTTCTGGGCCGCGGCCTCGGCGCCGAGCTCCTGCTTCTGCTGCTCGGTCATGGGCTGGTTCTGTTGCATCTGCCGGGCGGCTTCGGCCAGCGCCTGCGCGGCCTGCCGTTGCTGCTGCGACGCGCTCGATTGCTGGCCCGAACGCAGGCTCTGCTCGGCCTGCTGCATGTCCTGTCGGGCCTGTTGCATGCTCTCGCTGGCCTGCTTCGCCTGCTCGCTCGTGAGCTTGCCGCTCTCGACCGCGTCGCGCATCGCGGCCGCGGTCTGTTCGGCCTGCTGCGCGAGCTCGGCCTGTCGTGCGGCAGCGGCCTGCATCTCCTCCTGGCGCCCCTCGCTGGCGTTGGCGAGGGCCTGCTCGAGGGTGCGCTTGGCCTCCTGCAGCTGTTCGCGAGCGCCCTTGGAGTTCATCTCGGGCGCCGGGGTGCGCCCCTCCTGGCGGGACTTGCCGACCTCTTCCTCGAGCCCGCGAAGCTGTTCGCCCGCAGAGCGAAGCTGTTCGGCGGCGTTGCGCTCGGCCGCCTCGGCGCGCGGCGAGTTCTCGAGTTCGCGCGCCGTGGCCCCGGCTTCGGCGGCCATGCTGCCGGCCTGCTGCTCGGCGTCAGGGTGCTGCGACCGGTGTTGTCGCCGAGCCAGCTCGAGCGCGGACAGGGCGCGATCGACCTCGCGCTGGGCGGCGCTGGCGTTGCCCTGTTTGGCATCGGCCTCGGCCTTGTCGAGGGCGGCAGCCGCCTGCTCGAGGGACTGGCGTGGGCTCTCGCCGGACTCGCCCTCGGCAGGCATCTCGCCGGGCTTCTGCGCCGCGGCATGCTCCGCGGCGAGCTTCTCGGCGAGGCCGCGCGCCTGATTGGCGAGACTGCTGCTGTCCTTGGCATTGCGCTCTGCGCTCTCGCCGCTTCGCTGCTGCGCCAGCTCGGCGCCGGCCTGGGCAAGCGCCTTCAGCGCCTGGCGCTCGGCCGGGGTTTCGCCGTCGGGTGCCTGGCGCAGCTTCTCGCCGAACTGCTTCCACTCCGGATCGGCGCGCTCGCCCTCGGATGTTCCGGGCACCTTCGGCGCGTCCTGGACGAGGGCGTCGAGGCGGTGCCGGGCCTGTTCGCGCGCCTGGCGGTCGGTGCTCTCGGCGGCCTCGATCAGCGCCTCGGCGGCGGCCTGCAGGTCGGCCTGGCGATCCTGCCCACGCACGTGGCCGGCGAGGTCGCGGGTCTGCTGGATCAGCTCGCCGAGGTCGAACTGACGCTGCCGGGTCGTGCTGTCTTCGCCGCCTGATTCCTCGGCCATCGCCTTCGTCAGCCGTTCCTCGTCTCGCAACAGCTGCTGCACGCGCGCCAGCGCCGCCTCGAGGAACGGACGCCGCGTGCCCGAGTCGCGGGCATTGCGTTCGGCCTCGCGCTGCTCGGCGTTGGCGAGCTCGGCGAGCCGATCGAGCAGCTCGCGCTCGGCCTCGGTCGGCTCGGACCGTAGCGCGTCTTCGGTCCGTTGTTGCAGCTGTCGCTGGCGCTCCTCGAGCTGACGCGCGGTGGCGGCGCGCTCACCGGCCAGCTTGGCCGCCTCGGCGATGCTCTCGACGGAGCGACGGTCGAGCAGGATGTTGAGCAGCTGCTCGAGGTCGGCAACGACCTTGGTCTGCTTGCGCAGCGCCTCGCTGAGGGCGGTCGCGCCGAGGTCGTCGCGGATGCTGGCGACGTCGTGCAGGATCGCGCTCTGCTCGAGGTGGGCGAGCCCGGCCTCGAGGAGGTCGACCTGCTCCTTCTTGCCCTCGCGCTGGTAGCGCTGCAACAGCCGCGTCATCAGCGTCTGCAGGCGTTCGGTCTTGCGCAGGATCTCCTGCTGCTCGCCGCGCAGGCGATCGATGCGCTCGGGTTCCTGCTGGCTACGGACCGCGGTAGCGGTGGCCGCCAGGGTCGTCAGGGTCGCGGTCCACAGCAGGCGACGGCAAAACGGGATCACGTTCATTTCTTGCCTCTGAGTTCTTCGGTGCGGATGCGCAGGTCGCGTTGGCGGTCGCGCAGCGCGCGCGCTTCCTGGACCATGTCCTGGTAGTCGTTCCATTCCTCGAGTCGGTAGAGCAGCTGCTGCAGGGCCGCGGCGATCTTCTGCTGCTGGGCCAGGGTCGCCTGCATCAGCGGCGCCCGTTCGCCAACCGGCGCGACCTGCAGCTCGGCCAGCTTGCGGGCAGCCAGCGGCGCGTCGACGGTGACGAGCGCGTCGGCGATCGCGATCATCTCGAGGATCGGATCGAGCGCGGACTCCATGGCGCCGATCGTTCCGGCCGCGCGGCGGGCGATGAGTTCGCGATAGAACTCCGGGTCGCGGGCGAGCGGGCTGGTGAGGCGGCTGCTGAACTCGCGGTAGGCTTCGATGACCGCCGCGGCGTTCTCGCTGGTCTCGAGCCGGTTCCACAGGTGGTCGTCGAAGGCGCCCATCAGGCCCTGATGCAGTCGCTCGCAGCTGCCCTGCACGCGGCTCTGGCCGACCTCGATCGCGCTCAGGACGTGCGCCGTTTCGGTGCCCTTCGAGGACTCGGCCGCGGTCAGATCCTGCAGTCGCAGCCGGCGGTCGTTCTGCACGTCGAGTGCGCTGTTGGCTTCCTCGCGCAGATGGCGGAACCGCTTCGCGATCGCCTCGGCGAGCTGTTGTGGGTCGACGATCTGCACGATGCGGCGCGGCAGCTCGACGCTGCCGGTCACGGGCTGACAGTTGTCGCGCACCACCAGCGCCAGCGAGAAACCGTCGCCGCCGGCGCCCGCGTTCGACCGTTCGTCGCCGAGCAGGGTCGCCAGATCGATCAGTTCGGTCAGGATCGCGCGCTGTCGGAAGCTCGGCGTCGAGCCGCCGGCCGGCGCCGTCGGATCGGCCAGCATGGCTGCAGTGCGGACCACGGCGCCGTTGCGTTCGACGCCGAGGTCCACTGCCAGCAGACCGAAGTCGTCGCGGGCTTCGACCCGGACGCAGATCAGGGCGTTGGCGAGCAGCAGGGTGTTCTGTTCTTCGGGCAGGAGCCAGCGTCCGACCGGTGCATAGTCCTGCTGGCCGGCGATGGGATAGGTCCCCGGATTGGGGTTGCGCAGACCGCTGCCCCCGATCAGCTCGATCTGATAGCGATCCGAGGCCTGCAGGTGAAAGCGGGTGCGATGGGCGATGGCCGCACCGCTGTCGTCCTGAACCGTGGTCGGTTCGAGTTCGATGCGACGACCGCTCTCGAGGAACACCATGGTCGCGCTCTGCACCGCGGCGGTGGTCGTCGCATACAGTTCGACGTCGCTGCCGACGAGAGCTTCGATGGCGCCGCCGGTCTGCTCGAGCGACGTGACCCCGGTGTAGGCGGGGGGGTGGATCACGGCGCGGATGGTGGCGACCTGCGGCGCGCGGACCGTCCGCACCCGGACGAGGCGGTCGCCATGCTCGTCGTCGCCGCCGCGGGCGTGGAATTCGAAGGCGCCGGTCACCTTGCGGAACACGTAGCGGAAACGATCGCCGGGCCGCGGGGTCATCGGCAGGCTGCGGACCCCGATCTTCTGTCGACGGCCGCCGGCCTCGGTGTCGCCCTCGCTCGCCAACGCCGTGATCTCGAGGAAGACCTCCTTCGGCACGACGCCCTCGGCCAGCACCGACACGTGCAGCTCACCGCCGGCCGGCAGCAGCAGCTCGGTCAGCCCTTCCTGGTCGAGGCGCTGCAGCTCCGGGCTGTCCTCGGGCAGGTCGATCGAGAGATAGGTCTGCCGCGGGTACTCGGCGGCCATGCCGAGATGGCGGAGCAGGAAGATCCTGGCCGTCGCCGGCGCCGCCAGCGCGCCGGCGCCGAGGGTCAGGGTGATGACGGCGGCGGCGGCGAGGACGCGCCGCGTGCGCCGCGGGTCGAAGAAGCGCTCGAAGGGCAGATCGCGGGCCGCCTCGGCGGTCTCGGCGACGAGCGCATCGATCATCGCCGAGGACTGATTGCGCAGCGCGCCGCTGCGGTCGCCGGCGAGCTGGACCGTCGACACCAGTCGCTGGTGCAGTTCGGGGAAGGCGCGTTCGAGCGCCTGGGCGATGTCGATCGCGGCGAAGCGACGCGACATCGGGTACAGCACGTGGCGGCCGATGCACCAGGCCACCAGGGCGAACAGGGCGATGGCGTGCAGCAGCCGGATCGCGGTCGGCAACCGCAGGGTGTGATCGAGGGCGAAGAACAGCGCGATCGCGGCGCCGGGCAGCAGCAGCGTGAAGCCGACACCGTGCCAGAGGTAGCGGCGACGCAGCCGGTGCAGCTGGCGGCCGAGCAGCGGTTCGAGCGCGCGGCCGAACACCGCCTCGGCCTGCCGAGGTGTCGTGGGGGCGTCTCCGGCGGAGGATTCTGTCGGCGTCATCGTGGGCTCAGCGCTGGAAGATCGGCAGGTACTGGAACGGGATCTGCAGGATCAGGGTGGCGACGGCGGTGCTGAAGGCCGGCCCCGGCCCGGCCCGGCACGGCCAGCTGCCATCGGCGCGCTGCATGCGCAGCAGGCGACGCTTGATGTCCTTGAAGTACTTCGTCCACTTCGGGTCGCCGGTCACGTAGTAGGCCTGCACGGCGTAGTAGTGGCCGTAGTAGAAGAAGTAATGGCCTTCCCAGTCGTCGCTGAACGATTCGCGGCGACGATCGAGGTAGTCGATGGCGTCGCGGATGATCGGGCTGTCGTACTCGCCGGCGGCATAGAGCGTGGTGACGCCGGCGGCGGTCAGCGGGAACGTCGCGCGCGTCTGGTCGCGATTCTGGTAGCGGAAGCTGCCGCCCTCGTCGCCGAACGCGCCGCGGCCGTAGAACTGATAGCGTCGATCGTTGCTGCGCACGGCCGAGCGGTAGACGTAGTGCTGGGCGTTGCGGATCGTCGTGATCGGCACGTGGATGCCGACGTTGCGCGCCGAACGCAGGGCGAGCACCTGGCAGACCGTGATCGACATGTCGGACTCGCGCGCGAACGGTCGGTAGCGCCAGCCGCCCTCGGCGTTCTGCGAGTCGACGATGAGATCGACCGCGCGCTGCAGCCTGCGCTTGACCTCGGGCCGCTCGACCATGCCGTAGATCTCGGCCAGGAACAGGGTGGCGAACGCATGGCTGTACATGCGGGTGCCGTTCTCGGTGATCTGGCCGTCGTCCTTCGAGCAGGTCAGCACGAAGTCGAGACCGGAGCGGACGGTCTTGCCGTACTGACCGCGGTCGGGCAGCTGGCCGCCGGCGAGGAAGCTGATGAGCGCCAGCGCCGTCACGCCGACGTGGGGCTGGGGATTGGGGTCGAGGGCCTCGTAGTCGGTGTTGAGCTTGTAGCCGACGATCTGGGCCCAGTAGCCGTCCGGACTCTGATGGGCCTGCAGCCAGTCGAGGCCGCGTTGGACGCTCTGCCTGAGGTCGTCGTCGATGAGCTGCTCGTTGCTCGAACCGCGGCGCAGGACCTCCTGGGCCGGCGCCGCGGTCGATCCGAGGAGCAGGGCCGCGGCGGCCAACGCGGACAGGTGGCGGATGACGTTCATACTCATCGGTTTCGTTCCTCGGGGCCGAGCACGACAAGGTAATCGGCGCAACAGAGCACAGTGTAGGGGCCCACCGAGGTGAGCGCATACGTGGGGTCGGTCCGGAGGGAGACGTATTTCTGGCCCCCCGGGAAGGCGCCCTTGCGATCGGCCAGGCCGAGCGCATAGAGCCGGAACGGTCCCGGTCGCGCCGGCCGGACACCGAAGGTCAGGAAGTCGGGGCCGAGCTGGGGCTGGCGCTCGATCACGCCGTGTTCGCTGTTCAGGGATTCGACGAAGCTCGGCAGGCCCGGCTCGATCCCGATGCAGTAGAAGCGGCGTTCGCGGCCGCCGGGCGTCGCCAGGTCGGACAGCAACAGGGTCTGCGGGGCGGGGTTGGGCAGGTAGCTGCGCTGCCAGTTGAGCACGTCGATGTCGTTGCCGAGCGGCACGGTCTGCAGCTCCTTGCCGTCGGTCGCGCGCAGGATCGAGACGCGACCCTTGCGTTCCTCGCTGCCTTCGATGACGACGAAACGGTCGCTGCGCAACGCCGCCATCAACAGGCGGCTGTTGGCCAGGCCCTGCCACGCCCATGCCACCGTGCCATCGTTGCGGATCGCGAACAGGCGCGGGGCATCGCCGGAGAACGTGCTGTCGATCGGCAGGTAGACGCGCTCGGCGTCGCCGCACAGACCCTGCGGGTAGAGGCGGGTGGCGATGCCCTCGGCGTGTGGCAGGGAGTCGGTCAGCTTGATCGCGGCCAGCGTGCGGCCGGACAGCGGATCGATGCGCATCAGCGCCGCCGTGCCGTCCTCGTCGGCGCTCATGGCGAGCAGCTGGCCACCTTCGATCGGCTTCGGGGTCGGACGCATGCGGCCGCCGGGCAACGTGCGCTCGAACAGCACGCAGCCGCTGACCGGTTCGATGCCGATCAGTTCGGCGGGGCCGTCGCTGTCGCTGGGCTGGGCGCCGAGATGGAACACGCCGTCCTGAACGCCGAGGCCGTCGAGCAGCAGGCCGTCCTTCTCGGGCAGTTCCCACAGCAGGCGCCCGGACCGGTAGTCGAGGGCGAAGACCCGATCGAGATCGGGCACGATCAGGGTCGTGCCGCAGAGCACGACGTGGTCGAGGAACTGCACCGGCAGGGCGTAGAGGATCGGCGGTTGATCCTGGTGCACGTCGATCGCCAGCAGGTCGGCGCCGGCGGCGGCGAACAGCGGCGTGTCGGCGGGAGGCGCGAAGCCGGGGGCCAGCAGCACCTGGACGAGACGGAACGACTCGCGCGGGGTGCGAGGTCGCACGCGTGCCAGCTCGTGGCGCGGGATGCCGAGGCGGTTCGGCGGCGGCGCGATCGCGAGGTCGGCGTTCAGCTGCGGCAGCAACGCGCCATAGGTCTGTCCGGCATCGGCCGGCCAATCCGACACCGCGGTCCCGTGCGAGACGAGGCGGGCCGTCATGGCCCGGCAGAGGCCGAGGTTGCCGCGCTTGCTGGCGGCGACCAGGACGCGGCGCAGGACGCGCGGGTCGACCGCGTCGGAGTTCATCTCCTGGGCCAGGACCTCGCAGGCGATGCCGAGTTCGCCGCGCAACACCGCCCCGTCGAGGACCCTGGTGCGGGCCTTCGTCGCCGCCGCGCTGTTGGGGAAGCGCTGGCCGACCGCGCTCAGGGCCTCGGGATCGTCGCCGGCCTCGTTCAGGGCCTGTTCGGCGCGGGCCGCGACCTTGGCGTAGCAGGCCTCGCCATGCTGCGCGATCAGCTCGGCGATGGCCGCGCTGGCCGCGACCGCGATCGTGCGGCCGTCGAAGTTGGCCGTCGGATAGAACTCGAGCAGCTCCTGCCAGATCGCGACCCTCTGCTCCGGGGTCGCGGGCAGCTCGGCGCGACGGTACAGGACATAGGCCCTGACCGGCTCGGTACCGGTGGCCGTGCGCATGACGGCGCCGGCGCCGTGTTGCTCGAGGCGATCCAGTTCGGCGGCGAGCCGTCGCGGGTCGGTGCTGCAGTGATCGAGCACCAGACGCTGCGCCTCGAGCCATGACGCCATGTCCGGTGCGGTGTCGCGCGCCTCGGCCAGCAGGTCGAGAGCGTCGCGGTCGTGGGTCGCCAGCGCCGCCTTCGCCGCCGCCGTCGCCTGCAGGTGAAGCTCACGCTGCAGCGCGGCCCGCGTGGGGTGGGCCTTGGGCATGCCGCGCTTCCTGCAGGCGTCGAGGCCGCGGCGATAGAGGTCGGTGACACCGCTGCGTTCGGCCGCGGTGGCCGCGGTCGGCAGCAGGGCCGAGCGCAGCGTCGCCAGCCGCAGGATCGCGGTCGGGTCGTCGGGCGTGTTCTGATGGCGTTCCTCGACCTGGGCCAGCACCGCGCGGTGATCCAGGAAGGCCTCGAACGACCCCAGGCGCAGCGACACGACGATGCCCTCGATGAGCAGCAGGTTGCCGCCGTCGTAGCGCGGCGCCCGCAGCTGCTGCTGCTGGGCGATCGGATTGCCGTTGCGGTCGAAGGCGGTGATCGAGTCGCGGCGCGCGACCCAGATGTGATCGCCGGTGACCGCCGGCCGACCGGTGCCGGCGTTGCTGGAGAACATCTGCCAGACCGGTGGTGACACCAGCTGACGCATCTTCGGCTCGGCGCCGAACGGGTTGTCGTCAGCGCGCGCCATCACCGCGATCGCGCCGCGACCGGTCAGGATGAACTCGTCGTCGATCACGCCGCACAGCCAGTGCAGGTCATTGGCGACGCCGGACACCGGGGCATCGGCCGGGATGCGCCACAGCACGCGCCCGGTCTCGCTGTCGATGCCGAGCACGTACGGCGAGTCCAGCGGCGTCATGCAGGTCACGCCGGCGGTCACGATCGGCGCGTTGTTGGCGAAATAGACCGTGCGATCGAGCTGCCGATGCAGGCTGGTGGTCGGCATCTTGACGACGTCGTAGGCCGTGACCCAGCGGGTCTCGCCGCTCTGCGCATCGACCGCGAACGCGACGCCGAGGTTGCTGGCGCCATAGAGGACGCCATCGCTGATGCAGAGTGGCGACGCGGCGAACTCCATGCGCGCGTTGCCGAACATGTTGACCTCCTGCTGGCTGCTGCAGACCAGGCGCCGCCATTTCGGCTCGCCGGTCGCGAGGTCATAGGCCGCCACCGCGAACGCGATCGCGCCGGAGCGGTCGTGGATCGGCACGTAGACGGTGTCGCCGGCGACGAGCGGCGGGCCGCAGGCGTCATGGCCGCGGAAACGACGCGCGCGCGGTCCGTCGAGGTGATCGAAATGCGCCCACAGCATCTTGCCGGTGCTGCGCGAGAAGCCGAACAGCCGCCGCTGCGGGATCTTGGTCAGGATGCGGAAGTTGTTGTGGAAGTGGACGTTCGCCGAGCGCTCCGGCACCTGCAGCGGGGCCACGACGACATCGTCGCCGTAGGCCGCGGCCAGCACCATGTCGTGGTTGACCTCGCCCTGATCATCACGCCGGTAGTCGCTGTCGTCATCCTGCAGCGGCGCCACGGATTCCCACGCCTTGCAGTTGCGCAGGACGTCCATCGTGATCAGCTTGCGGCCGGTGTTGACGTAGATGCCGTCGAGGTCGCCGACCGGCGCCATCGCGTAGCGACCGCTGTAGGCCCGATCGAAACCCGGGGCGTAGATCGCCTCCGGCGTGTTCGGCAGCGGCGAGCCGGCCGGGGCCGACATCGGAGTCCGCCCATCGCCGCCGCCGCCGACCGCGAACCAGCCCGTTCGATCGGCGGTCTGGGGCATCACCGCCAGCACGTCGGCGGCGGAGTCCGGCAGCCGTTCGCCGCGAGCCTCGGTGCGGGCGCGGCCCGGCTCGAGCAACGTCCTGGCCGCGTGGATGCGTTCGACGAGGCTCTGTTCTTCCCGGCTGCCGATCGCGGTCGCGTCGAGCGCGCGTCGGAAGTGGCCGATGGCGACGTTGCCGCGGCCGGACTCCAGCGCCAGGTCGCCGAGGCGGATCCGGGCGGCCTGGCCGGCCCTCGAGGTCGGATAGCGGGTGGCGAGCAGCTCGAGCTGTTCTGGCAGCAACGTGTGCGGGGCGCGCTCGACGAGGTAGCCGGCCTCGCGTTGGACCAGGTTCTCGTAGGCGTCCTTGGCCCCGGGCGACATGTTGGTCAGGGTGGTGATCACGGCCAGCCGCAGGCCGACGAAGCGACCGGGTGCAACCGGGGCGACGCCACCGATCTCGCGCTGCAGCAAGCGATGCAGGCGCTCCACGGCCGCGGTCGCGTCACCGAGGTCGAGTTCCTCGAGCGCGAGCTCCCATTCGTGCAGATCCTCCTGCGAACGCAGCAGCGAGAACAGGTTGTCGTCCTGGCCGGTGACGAACTCCATCGGCTGATAGAGCTCGCGCGCCGGCGGCCTCTGGGCCACCGCCACGGCCGCGAGCAGCGGCAGCAGCAGTCCGCGAAGCAGGGTCGAGGTCATGGGATCACGATACGAAACACGCGGACTCATCGGTTGTTCCACCCCCCGGGCTGGCCGGGTACCGGGGCCGCCGGGCGCCGCGAAGGTCGCCCGCTGCCCCGGACGGCGCCCCGAACTGCCTTCGGATGCGGTCGCTGGAGACGGTCACGGATGCCATGCGAGCGGCTATACGAGGCGCGCCCGCTTCCTGAGAAGCCACTCTGCGGCAAGCACGCAAAGCAGCGCCAGAAGGCTCCAGGAACTGTCCCAGACCGGGCGGATGCTGGTGTCTTCGCGGCTTTCGTAGGCCTTGCGGCTCTGGAAGTCATCGACCAGGGATGCCGCGTCGGCCAGGAAGACGTAGCGGCCGCTGCCATCGGCGCTGCGGCTCGCCTCGGCGATGCGGCGCAGGGTGTCGGCGTCCTGACTCGATTGCGACATCTCGCGATCGGGGATCTTGACCAGGACGTCCTCGCGGGCCAGCACGGTGTCGGCGGGGTTGTCGTTGGCGTGGATCAGGAAACTCACGGCGCCGGCCTCGGTCATCGAGAAGCTCGCCTGGTAGGTGCCAGGCTCGCCGGGCACGCCGCGCAGGATCCGCTTCTCGATCTTGTTGTGCTGATCGCGCAAGAACACGGGCTGCTCGTTCTGCACGGCCGGTTGCAGCTCGGCATCGAGCATGCGTAGCTGTACGCGCACCTTGTCGCCGGTCTCGACGGTCAGCTTGTCGATCGTCAGCTCGACCAGGTCGTTGCGCCGCTGCAGTCGCCCCTGGGCGAGGTAGCGGACCACGTTGCGCCAGAAGGCGTCCTGGTAGATCTCGCCGTACGGGTCGCGCCAGCGGAACGTCTCGTCGGTGGCGAGGAAGAAGGTCAGGCCGCGGGGATACGGGCTGACCACGGCGATCGGGCGCTTGCCGTAGGCGTTCTCGTCGGTCGGGTGACGCAGCAGCACGGTCGCGCCGGGCTTGGCGCGCTGCACCGGGTGGTAGACCTGGAAGCCCGGCAGGCCCTCCTGCCACAGCCTGCGATTGAACGCCGGGTCGCGCTGCAGCATGAGGATCTCGTGCGGCTGCAACGGGTTCTCGAGCACCGGGCGGAAGGCAGGTTGCGGTCGGCGCTGCTGCGCCATCAACCAGGTCGGGTCCTCGAGAACGACGGGCAGCAGGTCCTGCAGTGGGGTGTTGCGATAGCGTTCGGGCATCGCCACCTCGGTGTAGCCGTCGGGGTGGAAGCCGGCCAGGAAGCCGATGCCGCCGCCGAACTCGACGTAGCGCACGAGCAGCTCGAGCCACTGTCGGATGCCCTCTTCGGTGCTGGCGATGCGCTCGGGGGCGAACTCGCCGAGCAGGATGGCGTGGTACTGCAGCAGCTCCTTCTCGGTGCGCGGCAGGGCGTCGAGGGGGGGCACCTCGTCGCCGTGCTCCTGCTCGAACTTCGGCGTCGCATCGATCAGGTAGGACTGCACCTGGATGCTGGCGTCGACGCGCAGCAGCCCGTTCTTGATGTAGCGGTACTCCCAGCCCGGCGTGTCCTGGATGTAGAGCACGCGGATGCGCTCGTCGTTGACGCGCAGGAAGCGCACGTCCTCGTTGTCGTCGAGCTGGCTCTCGTCGCGCAGCGGCTGCAGCGTGAACTTCAGCGTCCAGTCGCCGGCGTCGGCGAACGCGTGCACCAGGCGCACGCGGGTCGCCTCACCGTCCGGCGGCAGCACGTCGTCGGCGGTCGCCAGCGGGCGGAACGGGCCGCCGTC
>JAGQRA010000538.1 GCA_020425885.1 Planctomycetota bacterium
AGAAGACCGGCCGCGGCGAACGTCAGTACGACATCTACAGCCGTCTGCTCGAGGATCGCATCGTCTTCATCGGTTCGCCGATCGACGACGGCGTGGCCAACTCGGTGATCGCCCAGCTGCTGTTCCTGCAGAAGGAGAACAAGAACCAGGACATCAACCTGTTCCTGAACTCTCCGGGCGGCAGCGTCACGGCGGGACTGGCCATCTACGACACGATCCAGTTCGTGCAGTGTCCGGTGGCGACCTACTGCATCGGCCAGGCCGCCTCGATGGGCGCGCTGCTGTTGGCTGCGGGCAGCAAGGGCAAGCGGCATGCGCTGCCCAACTCGCGGATCATGATCCACCAGCCCTGGGGCGGCGTCGGCGGCACCGCGGTCGACATCTCGATCCAGGCCGACGAGATCCTGCGCCTGAAGCAGACGCTGAACGAGATCCTCGCCAACCACACCGGGCGCGACATCGCCGATGTGACCAGGGACAGCGACCGCGACTTCTTCATGGGGCCGCAGGAAGCCAAGGACTACGGTCTGATCGACGAGATCGTGCAGTCGACGAAGTAGTCGGGTTCGCGCCGCCCGGGGCCGCGCAGGCGGACATTCCTTCTCCCGCCTGTTACACTGACCCTTGGTCGCTCCGCGGCCATGGGCTAAACAACGACGACATATGGCAGGCAAGGGCAAATCGGTGGAGCGATGCACGTTCTGTGCGAAGTCGCGACACCACGTGCAGTCGCTGATCCAGGGGCCGCCGGGCGTCTACATCTGCAACGAGTGCATCGAGATCTGCAACTCGATCCTCAAGGAAGAAGATCGCAAGCAGAAGGGCGGCACCCCGACCTTCGTCAAAGACCTCGTCCTCAAGGACCAGGTGCCGACGCCCGACCAGATCATGAAGCGGCTGGACGAGTACGTGATCGGCCAGGAGCAGGCCAAGAAGGTGCTTTCGGTCGCGGTCTACGGCCACTACCGCCGGCTGCACGCGCGCTTCCACAGCCCCGAGATCGAGCTCGAGAAGAGCAACATCCTGCTCGTCGGGCCGACCGGATCGGGCAAGACGCTGATGGCCCGCACGCTGGCGCGGATCCTCGACGTGCCGTTCGCGATCGCCGATGCTACCACCCTGACCGAGGCCGGCTACGTCGGCGAGGACGTCGAGAACATCCTGCTGCGGTTGCTGCAGAACGCCAACTTCGACGTCGAGAAGGCCCAGCAGGGCATCGTCTACATCGACGAGATCGACAAGATCGGGCGCACCACCAGCAACGTCTCGATCACGCGCGACGTCAGCGGCGAGGGCGTGCAGCAGGCGTTGCTCAAGATCCTCGAAGGCACGGTCGCCAACGTGCCGCCCCAGGGCGGACGCAAGCACCCCGAACAGAGCTACATCCAGGTCAACACCGAGCACATCCTGTTCATCTGTGGCGGCACTTTCTCGAGCATCGAGCACTTCATCGCCCGTCGCCTCGGCCAGAACGTCATCGGTTTCGACAAGGCCGAGGGCGGCATCGCGGCCGACCTGGACATCGTCACCAACCAGAAGGAGCGCGACAGCCTGATCCCCTACCTCGATCAGAAGGACCTGATCGACTTCGGCATGATCCCCGAGTTCGTCGGCCGCCTGCCGGTGGTGGCGCCGATGCGGTCGCTGACCCGCGACGAGATCCTCGGCGTGATGACCAAGCCGAAGAACGCGCTGACCAAGCAGTACAAGTCGATGTTCGAGATGGACGGCTGCCAGCTCGAGTTCACCGACGAGGCGCTGGCGGCGCTGGCGGACATCGCCATGACGCGCGACACCGGCGTGCGCTCGCTGCGCACGATGTTCGAGGAGGTCCTGCTCGACATCCGCTTCGAGATCAGCTCGCGCAAAGGCGAGAACATCGTCATTACCGGCGATTTCGTCAGCGAGCGCCTGGCCCGCACTCAGGGTGGCTCTGGCCGCCGTCGCAAACGCGACAGCGCGTGATCGATCGGCGCCGAGACAACTGGCGTGAGAACAGCAGGCAGTTGGAACAGCAGGCAGTAGGAGCAGCAGGCAGTAGGAGCAGCAGGCAGTGAGCGATCGCGTGCGCGTCCTCTCCGACCTCGATGACGACGCGCTGGGCCGGCTCGTTGCCGGGCTCGGCGGCAAACCGTTCCAAGCCAGACAGATCTCGCACTGGATCTGGAAGCACGGCGCCGGCGACTTCGACGCCATGCGCAACGTGCCCGCCCGTTTGCGCGTCGCGTTGGCCACCGAGTGGCGCGTGCTCGGCGCCACCGTCACCCGCGCCGATCTGGCCGCCGACGGGACCGAGAAGCTGCTGATCGGCCTCGCCGACGGCGAGGCCGTCGAGTGCGTCATCATCCCGGATGGCGAGCGCACGACGCTCTGCATCTCGACCCAGGTCGGCTGCCCGGTCGGCTGCGTGTTCTGCGCCTCCGGTCTGGGTGGCGTTCGCCGCAATCTGAGCACGGGCGAGATCGCCGAGCAGGTGCTGCTGGCGCGCGCCCGCCTCGCCGCCGGACAACGCCTGACCAACCTCGTCGTCATGGTCATGGGAGAACCGATGCTCAACCACGACAACCTGCTGCCTGCCCTGCATCGCATCCACGA
>JAGQRA010000539.1 GCA_020425885.1 Planctomycetota bacterium
CGACATCATCATCGGCAACCAGGGCGACCTCTACCGGATCCCGTTCGGCACGTCGACGCCCTCGCTGTTGGCGTCCGGGCTCGGCGGCTACCTCTCGAACGTGACCTTCGACGTCAACGGCGACATCATCTGCACGGTGCTGCAGGCGAATCGGCTGATCCGTATCGACGCCGTCGGCACGGTCACCGACATCATGCCGCCGGGATCGGTGCTCGGCCCCAATGCGGTCGATCAGGACAACAACCTCGACTGGATCGTCGGCGGCACGGGCGGCCAGGTCTTCCGGGTGCCGTACGTCGGTGGCTCGGCCGTGCTGATCGGGACCAACACCTTCCCCTCGACGTCGGTGTCCGGTGTCGCGGTCGTCGGCGGATCGGTCTCGGGCTCGTGGAATGCCTTCGGCAACACGTGCAACGGTCAGTTCGGCCGGGTCACGCTCGGCATCACCGGCTCGATGTCGCCCGGCGGAACGTTCAACCACGTCTCCGACAATCACGCCCCGGGCCAGCTCGGCGTCGCCATCTTCGGGCTCAGCAGCACGTCTTACTCGGGCAACCCGCTGCCGTACCTGCTCGATCCGATGCTGGGTACCAACAACTGCTTCCTCAACGTCGCCATCGATGCGACCCAGGTCGGTTTCACGACTGCGGCCTCGCCGGCGACGCTGTCGTTCTCGATCACGATCCCGGCCGGGGGCACCGGCGGCGCCTCGTTCTTCCTGCAGCACGCCTGCTTCGAACCGGTGGCCGGCGGCACGTCGTGGTCGAACGGCGTGGTCGTGTTCTTGCCGTAGGAACCGGCGCCGTCTCGGCGTCTCGGCCTCTCAGCGCCGCTCGATGATCTCGTCCGTGGCGTAGCGGACCTTGGGCAGCGTCGCGTACTTGTCCTCGGCGTGGCGGTAGCCGGCGGCGCAGGCGCAGAGCGTGCCGTAGTCGCCGCCCTCGAGGCCGAGGATGCGGTCGTAGGCGGCCATGTCGATGCCCTCCATCGGGCAGGTGTCGACGCCGAGCGTCGCCGCCGCGGTCATGAACTGGCCGAGCGCGATGTAGACCTGCCGCGCGTTCCAGCCGGCGTGATCCTTCGCCGCCCAGCCCTTCTCGACGAAGCCGAGCAGCATGTTGCGGTAGCCGCCGAGCGACTCGGCCGGCACGCCGCGGATCTCACCGGTGCGGTCGATCAGGCGATCGATGTCGGCCGCCGTGACGCTGCGCTTGCCGGCGAAAACGACGAACCTCGCGGCCTCGGTGGTCTGGGTCTGGTTCCACGACGCGGCTTTGAGCTGTTCGCGCAGGTCCGTGTCGTCGACGACGATGAACTTCCAGGGCTGCAGGCCGAACGACGACGGACTGGTGACGAGCGAGTTCTCGAGCGCCGCCCAGTGGTCGGCCGGGATCTCCCGATCGGCGTCGAAGCGTTTGGTGGCGTAGCGCCAGGCGAGGCGCGCATTGAGGCTTTCGGGTGTCAACATGGCGATGGAACTGGGATGTCTGACTGCACAATCAAGATCGGAGAGGGAGGTCGGGTCGATCACGACCGGGCCATCAGGGCCGCGATCCTCCGGGCGAACGCGCCGGGGTCGGCCGGCAGCGCCCCCTCGGCGATCAGCGCCTGATCGTAGAGCAGGCTCGACCACTCGGCGAATTGCGTCTCGTCCTCGAGGGCCTCGAGCTTCTTCACGACGGCGTGGTCCGGATTGATCTCGAGGATGCGCTTCTGATCGGGCACGTCGTGCCCGGCCTCGCGCAGCACGCGCGCCTGGTGGGCGCTCATGCCCATCTCGTCGGCGACGAGGCAGGCCGGTGAGTCGGTCAGGCGATCGGTGATGCGCACCGACTTGACGTCGGACTCGAGTGCCTTGCCGAGGCGTTCGAGCACCGGTCCGAGCGCCTGCTGCTTCTCCTCCTTCTGCTTCTTCTCCTCGTCGGTCTCGGGCAGGTCGAGCGCGCCCTTGGCGGCGGAGACGAACGGCTTGCCGTCGTGTTCGCGCAGCGAATCGACGACCCACTCGTCGATCGGGTCGGTCATCAGCAACACCTCGTAGCCGCGCTTGGCGAGGGCCTCGATGTGCGGGCTCGACTTCGCCGCCGCGAGCGAGTCGGCGGCGACATAGTAGATCGACTTCTGCTCCTCGCCCATGCGGCCCTTGTAGTCGTCGAGTCCGCAGAGCTCGTCGCCGGCGGTGCTGTGGAACCGCAGCAGCTTGGCGATGCGCTCGCGGGCCTCGATCTCGTGATAGACGCCCTCCTTGAGCATGCGGCCGAACTGCGCCCAGAAGGTCTCGAAGCGGTTCCGCTGCTGCTCCTCGCCATCGACCTCGTGCGTGGTCTCGCCTTCGGCGGCCAGCTCCTCGAGCAGGGTCAGGGTCTTGCCGACGACCTGCTTCTTGATGAAGCGCGTCGTCGCGTCCTTCTGCAGGATCTCGCGCGAGACGTTCAGCGGCAGGTCCTCGCTATCGACGACGCCGCGGATGAAGCGCAGCCACTCGGGCACGATCTCCTGCGCCTCGTCCATGATGAAGACGCGCTTGACGAACAGCTTGACGCCCGACTTGCGGCGGTCGACGAGGTCGAACGGGGCCTTGCTCGGCAGGTAGAGCAGACCCGTCAGCTCGTGCGTGCCCTCGATGCGGAAGTGGGTCCAGGCCAGCGGCTCCTGCCAGTCGTGCGACAGCGACTTGTAGAACTCGCGGTACTGGTCGTCCTCGATGTCGTTCCTGCCGCGCGTCCACAGCGCGCTGGCCTCGTTGAGCGCGACCCATTCGACGGTCTTCTCGCCTTCCTTCTCGCCGGCCTTCTCGACCTGCATCCGGATCGGCCAGCGCACGTAGTCGCTGTACTTGCGCACCGTCTGCCGCACCGGCCATTCGTCGAGGTACTCCTTGGCGTCGTCCTTGAGGTGCAGAATGACCTCGGTGCCGCGGGCCTGCCGCTCGGCCGGGCCGACCTCGAAGTCGCCCTTGGCCTCGCTCTGCCACGACCAGGCCTCGTCGCTGCCGGCCTTCTTCGAGATCACGGTCACCGAATCGGCGACCAGGAACGCGGAGTAGAAGCCGACGCCGAACTGGCCGATCAGCGTGATGTCCTTCTTCTGCTCGGCCGACAGCGACTGCGCCAGCTTCTTGCTGCCCGAACGGGCGATGGTGCCGAGGTTGCCGACCAGCTCGTCGTGCGTCATGCCGATGCCGTTGTCGCGGATCGTCAGTGTGCCCTTGTCCTTGTCGCGGATCAGCTCGATGCGCAGCTCCTCGTCCTTGCCGACGAGGCCGTGATCGGTCAGCGCGCGGAAGCTGAGCTGGTCGATGGCGTCGGCCGCGTTGCTGATCAGCTCGCGCAGGAACACCTCGCGATGCGAATAGAGCGAGTTGACGACGAGCGACAGGACCTCGTTGACCTCGGCCTGGAACGTGTGCTTTTCGGTTGCGGTTGACATCTGCGGATTCGGGTGTGGGTGCAGTTGGCGGGCGAACAGGATTGCGACATGGCCGCCAGGGTTCAAGGGGAGACAGGTTCGAGGCGGGGCAGGCTCGACTCGCGCACCGGCGCCGAATAGGCTCGGCCGTCATGTCGGACCACAATCCCTACGCCGCGCTGACGGCGCCGCCGGCCGCGTTCGCCGCCGCCAGCGAACGCGCCGCTTTCCTGAAGAAGGTCTATGGCCTCTTGTTCCTCGGCATGCTCGGCTTCGCCGCCACGCTGTGGGCGGCGGGCAACGTCGCGCCGGTGCGTGAGATGATGCTGAGCCTGTGGGGGCTGATCCGCGGCACCCGCTACGGCTTCCTGGTCTACATCGGGGTCTTCATGGCCGGGTCGTTCGCGGTCCAGGCGCTGGCGGAGAAGCGGCCGATCAACGCGATCGCCTACGCCGGCTGGGCCTTCCTGCTCGGACTCCTGGTCGCGCCGCTGGTGCTGGCCGCCGGCCCCGAGCTGGTGTCGCAGGCGAGCCTGATCACGGCGCTCGTGTTCGGCGGGCTGACGCTGTTCGTGCTCTGGACCGGCAAGGACTTCTCGTTCCTGCGGGGCACGTTGTTCGTCGTCGGCATGGGACTGTTCGTCGCGATGCTGGCCGGCTGGCTGTTCGGCTTCGGCATGGGCATGTGGCTGTCGGTCGGGATCGTCGCCCTCATGGCCGGCTACATCCTCTACCAGACCAGCGAGATCCTGCACCGCTTCCCGACGACGATGGCGATGTCCGCCGCGATCATCCTGTTCACGGATGTCGTGCTGCTGTTCAAGCACATCCTGATCCTGTTGATGCGCAGCCGCGACTGAGCGGCGCCCTCAGCGCTGCGGCGCGTCGCAGGCGAAGCGCGCGCCGAAGAACGCGGTGCGCTCGCCGACCTCGGCGCTGAACCGCGTGCGCGGGCTCGCCGGCGGCACCGAGAACCACGAGCCGCCGCGCAGCACGCGATGGCGCGTCCGCGGCGGCACATAGGGGTCGGTCGCCGGCGCCTTGCGCTTGCCGTAGGCCATCGGATCGAAGTCCTCGCCGCACCATTCCCAGAGGTTGCCGAGCATGTCGTACAGGCCGAACGGGTTGGCCTTGCGGGTGGCGACGGCGTGGCTCTGCGACATCGAGTTGCGATGGAACCAGGCGTACTCGCGCATGCCCGCTTCCTTGCGCCACGGTTCGTCATCGCGCGGCAGGCCGCCGCCGCAGGCGCGCTCCCACTCGGCCTCGGTCGGCAGGCGGTAGCCGAAGCGCTGCGCGAGCGCCTCGGCATCGAGACAGCTCAGCGTCATCGGCAGCTCGGCATCGCCGGCCGGGATCGGCACGCCAGGATCGAGGGCGAACTCGGCGGCGCATCGCTGCCACTGGCCGACCGTCAGTTCGGTCTCGGCCAGCAGGTAGTCGCGGCTCAGCACGACGCGATGCCGCGGGCGCCACATCGGGTCGTTGCCGTCGTCGCCCATGTCGAACTCGCCCTTCGGCACGCGGCGGAACACGATGCCGGTGCGCGGGTCGCGCAGCCGCGTGCCCGGCCGTTCGGCATCGAGGTCCTGCCAGCTCGCCGGCGAGGCGAACTCGTCGAGTCGGTGCCGGGCGGCGGCCGAGAGCTCCGCCGGTGCCGGTGGCGGCGGCAGAGCCGGCTCGCCGCACGCCGCCAGCGCGAGCACGGCCAGCGCGCCGATGCCATCACGGAACGGGTGCCAGGGCATGTCGGGGATCATGCCACTGTCCGCGGTCGGCTCAACCGCTATCATCGCCGGGCTCGATGGCCCGCCGTCCCGTGTTGATGCGACTCGCCCTGCTCGGCGGCGCCCTGATCGCCTCGCTGCTCGCGGCCGAGGTGCTGTTCCGCTGCTGCGGACCCGCGCAGGGCGGGTTCAAGGGGGCGGGCACGTTCTACACGCCGACCGGCGTCGAGATCCCGGTCGCCGAGATCGCCAACTTCCTCAGCGGCGGCGGCTACATGAGCGACAGCGACATGGAGCATCCCTACGGTCGGCTGACGCCCGGTCTCGAGGTCAAGCTCGGCTACGACCGACCGCAGTGGGACTACTTCGACGCGCAGGATTGCGTCCTGGTCAAGCACAACTCGCGCGGCTACCGCGACGACGAGTTCCCGGTGCAGAAGCCGGTCGGCGAGTTCCGCGTGCTCGCCTTCGGTGACTCGTTCACCTACGGCCAGGGCGTGCGGGCCGAGGATGCGTGGCCGAACCTGCTCGAGCTCGAGCTCCGCAAGCACGGGCCGGCGCAGGTCGTCAACTGCGGCTTCGCCTGCGGCTGCTACACGCCCAGGGGCTACGACGACTGGATGCAGAGCGATGGCCTGTTGCTGTCGCCGGACCTCGTCATCGTCGGTCTCTGTCTCAACGACATGGAGGCCAAGGCCAACGACGTGCCGATGCTGAGCTACCCGGTCGAGAAGCCCGAGCACTATCCCAGCGCGCTGCTCGAGTACGCCGTCGCCACCTACAAGTGGCGCATGGCCCGGCGGAAGGTCACCGACTTCACCGCGGTCGTGAAGCGGGACCCCTCGGGTTGGCTCGCGACCCAGGACGGGCTGCGCAACCTGAAGGCGATCTGCGATCGGGCCGGCATCGGGCTCGTGGTCGCGGTGTTCCCGATGCTGAGCCAGCTCGATTGCGATCCCTACCCGTTCGCGGGGCTGATGGCGATGGCGGTCGACTTCTGTCGCGAGGCCGGCATCGCGTGCGTCGATCTCGGTCCCGACTTCATCGGCCGCGACGACGAGATGGATCTCTGGGTGCATCCGACCGATCAGCACCCCAACCATGTCGCCCATCGCATGATGTGCGACCGGATCCACGCCTTCCTCGGCGAGCAGAAGCTGCTGCCGCGGTAGCGCCGCCGATCCTCAACGAACCTCGTTGTCGATGCGCAGCGTGCCGGTCGGGTCGCAGATGCGCAGCATCACGCCGTAGCCGCCGAAGTCGTTCTTGACCTTGATCAGGAATCGGTTCGGTCCGGCGCGCAGCGGCACCTCGAACCGATCCTCGTCGGCCGCGAGGTGGCGGTGCAGGTCGTGCGAGTGACGCAGCTCGCCGTTCAGCCAGACGCGGACGCCATCGTCGGAGCCGAGCAGCACCTGGGCGGTGCGCGCGCTGTCGGCGTGCACGATCACCAGCAGGTAGGCCAGCATCGGGCTCTCGGTCGACACGGCGCGGTTGAGGTCGAGGCCAGAACCGCGTTCGAGCAGCCGCTTCCAGCCCGCGGCCTGCGGGTCGAACCCTTCGGCCAGGAACGTCGCCTCCTCG
>JAGQRA010000540.1 GCA_020425885.1 Planctomycetota bacterium
CCTTGTGCCAGCTCGACGAAGTTCGAGTGCGCGAAGAAGTCCTCGATGGTGTGAAAGGCGTTGCCGACGTGCGCGAACGAGCCGGCATCCGGCGCGTCCTTCGCCACCGCCGCCAGCAGCTCGGCGTGGATGTACTGCGGTGCCGTGGTCCGTGGCTTGCCGGGCCTGGGCGGCAGCGGGATCTTGCGCGCGGTCCACTGCCTGGTGTGGTCGTCCCAGACCTTGTCGTAGTCGTCCTGGCTGACCCAGCGGTCGTTGGCCCGATCGAAGACGAAGTTGTCGAAGTGCTCGTGCCGAGCATAGCCGCCGAATCTGGTCGCCTGACCCAGCAACAGCGCATTGGCGATCATGGGCAGCTGGCTGTAGTCACGGTGCGTGTTGCCTTCCTCGATGGCGGCGAGCTGCTCCGCGGTGAAGAGCTTCTGCAACGCGGCCTCCTCGATGACGTGATGGTCGACGTCGGCGAAACGTTGCGGCACGCCATGCGTCGCGGTGGCACGCACGCGCGGACCAGTGCCTGGCCATCGCGCCGGATCGGATCGGCCCGCACCCGTCTGCTGCACGACATGCGTCAGCTCATGCGCCAACAGCCGTCGACCCTCGCGGGTGTCGGGTGCGTATCGACCGGCGCCGAACACGACGTCGTGCCCGACGGTGTAGGCCTGGGCGCTCGAGGCGCGCGCCGATCGATCGGCCGTGGAGTCGGTGTGCACCCTGACCCGCGAGAAGTCGTGGCCGAAGCGCGACTCCATGAACGCGCGGGTCGCCGTCGGCAGCGGTCGGCCCGTCGAGCCGCCGGATCGACTCTCCCGGCGCGCCGCGTCGCGAGGCCGATCGCTGCGATGCGGGCCCGGCTCGGGCATCTGCACGATTCGCGCGGCCATGCGATCGGCCTCCTGCTCGCAGGCATCGGGGCGGGCACCGATGCGCGGTCTGGAAAAAGGAAGCGGGTTCGGTACTCCAGGGTCCCGGGCGCGAGCGAAGGTGCGCATGGCGGTGGATATACCGGTTGTCGGCGGCGGATGCTCGGGGGGGGCGTCAGGGCGTGGCGTCGCCGGCGTGCTTCGCCTTGCGCTCACGCAGCAGTTCCTTGGCCTCGTCGAAGTAGAGGTCGCGCGCATCGATGCCGTGCCGGGCGAGCTGTCTGGCCTGCTTGGGGGTGCAGAGCCCGACCGCCTTGCGGTCGAGCAACGCCTCGCGCATGGCTTCCGCCTCGCGGCGTGAGAGCTGCGCCACCTCGTCGGTCGGCAGGCCGGCGCGGCGGAAGAACTCGAGTTGCGCCGGCGTGGCGCGTTCGCCGCCGCGCGACCGTCGTGTATGGGCGGCGAGATCGATGCCGACGTGGGCGAACGGATCGCGGCGCTCGAGCTGATAGGCGACCGTGGCCGCGGCCGCCTCCTGTTCCTGCTGCGCCAGCTCGAGCGCGCGCTCGAGCGCGATCGCCTGACCTTCGGCGCTGGCCTCTGCGGCGATGCGGCGGGCGCGTTGCTGCACCTCGGCATCGGCGGCGGCGAAGATGTCGACCGCCTGCGCCAGCGAGTGGCGGCAGTTGGCGGGCACGAAGTCCAGCACCAGCAGGTCCCGCTTGCCCTTCGCGATGCGCGTGCCGCGGCCGACCATCTGGGCGTAGAAGGATCGCGACAGCACCGGCCGGGCGATGGCGACCAGCGCGATGTCCGGCACGTCGAAGCCCTCGGTGAACAGCGCGCAGTTGACGAGGACCTTGATCTCACCGCGGCGGAAGCGGGCGAGGATCGGGGCTCGCAGCTCGTACGACGTTGCGCCGTCGAGGGCGGCGGCGAAGTCGGCATCGGCGGCGAGCTCGTTCATCACGCGGCACAGCGCGTGGGCGTGCGCCACCGAGGCGGCGAACACTATGGCCGGGCGCAAGCCGCGCTCGCGCAGGATCGGGGTCGCGATCTCGGCGAGGTGCGGTTCGCGGATCAGGATGCTCTCGACGTCTGCGGCGGCCAGCTCGCCCGCGATCTTGCGGACGCCGGAGAAGTCGGCCTCGGTCTTCACCAGGAACGAGCGGATCGGGCACAGCCAGCCGTCCCGGATCGCGGCGCGCATGTCGTATTCGAAGGCGACGGCGGTGAAGACCTCGCCGAGCGCCTTGCCATCGCCGCGATCGGGCGTCGCGGTCACGCCGAGCAGGTGGGCGTCGAAGTGATCGATCACGGCGCGGTAGGAAGCCGCGGTCGCGTGATGGGCCTCGTCGATGACGACGATGCGGAAGGCGTCGCGCGGGATGTCGTGCAGCCGTTGCCGCAGCGTCTGGATGCTGGCGACCGCGATCTTCGGCCGCGAACCGTCCGGCCGCGTCAGGTCGCGGCGGCCGGCCATCTCGACCGCGACGACGTCGTTGCACCAGGCCGCGATCTTCTCGCGCGCCTGCTCGACGAGCTCCTGGCGGTGGGCGAGCACCAGCACCGGCCCCTTCGCCAGCCGCGAGATCTCGGCGAACAGCACCGTCTTGCCGGTGCCGGTCGGCATCACCACCAGCGCCGCACGATGGCGCTGGCGATAGGTCGCGCGAACGGCCTCGAGCGCGGCAGTCTGGTATGGGCGCAGGTTCATGGGGACGCGGGCGGCCCGTCGTGACCGCGCCGGCCTCATCGTGCCGGACCGTCCGGTCTAATGCAGCAGTTCCGGTGGCAGCCAACGGCCACCTTCGCTGGCCTCGGCGACGAACTGATCGAAGATCGAACGCGCCGGCTCCTCGTTCGGGAAGTGACGCAGGATCGTCGCCGGCGCCAGCACCATCCACGATTCGATGCCTGGCCCGAACGCGGCGCCCTGCCCCTGGATCAGCGCGCTGTGGGCCAGCGGATCGACCGGGTCGAAGCCGATGTAGGCCCAGCCCTGCCAGCGCCCATTGGCATCGCGCGCGAAGGCGCGATCGACGACACAGCGCGCGGCGCGCAGCGCGAGCTGGCGGCCGGCCGGCTGGTTGAACACCTCACAGGCATAGTCGAGACCGTAGGCGCCGAGCGCCTGTTGGTACGACATCCAGTTGTAGCGCATGCCGGTTGCCTGCAGCCGCGGGTCATCGCGGACGTCCCAGATGTCGGCCGGCTTGCTGCCGAGCATGGGGATCAGGATGTCGTTGGTGTGCGCGCGCCAGTGAGCGGCGACGCGGTCGGCGAGGCTGCGGTTCTCGAGGCTGTCCCAGATCCAGGCGTGCGCCAGGCCACGCCAGCCGACCGCCCGTGCCGCGCCGGGGCGGTAGTCGACACCCCACAGCGCGATGCGGGCCTGGACCTCGAGCTCGCGTTGCATCGCCGGTGATCCGGTCGATCGCGCAGTGGCGACGGTCGATGCGATCAGCCAGTGCTCCTCGTCGGGTCCGTACCAACCGCCCGGCGCGGCGGTCTGCACCAGCGGTCCCGACTTGCCGAGCTGCTCGCTGATCCCCGGGTAGCTGTGCGGCCGGCCGTTCCAGATCACGAGGTCGGGATGGGCATCGATCGCGAGGGGCTCGCCGCTGACTTCGAGCAGGTGGCACGGCCGCTTCTGGCCGTGGAGCGCGACCAGGTAGCGCACGTAGCCGGCACCGAGGCCGGCGGTGCCGGCCGTCATCTCGGCGGCCGGGAAGACCTGGTCCTCCTGCGAACCGGTGCGCCCGCTCCAGGCCGCGACCCCGAGCGGCCCGTCGAGCCAGCCATCGAGTCGATCGATCGCGTCGAGGATGTAGTTCCGTGCCCACAGCAGCGGCTGCGTCGTGAGCTTCGGGTTGCCCTGCGGGTAGAGATTGGCGAGGCCGTAGGCACAGATGCCGGCCGGGGTCGCATTGACCGCCGCCGCGTCCCACTCGGCCTGCGATCTGATCTTCTCCGTCCAGACGAACGTGACTGGCAGCGACCAGCTCTGGCCATCGGCGAGCACCTCGCCCGAGTTCAGCATCGGCTGGTTGAAGCCGATGCCCGGGATGAACGTCAACGCCGGTCCGAAGCGGAGCCGCAAGTCGGTAGTGACCGGCGCGAACAGGTCCGGCACGTTCGGGTTGCTCGCCGTCACCGACACCTCGCCCTGCGCGACGGCGGGCGAGTCCGGGTACCAATGCAGCCAGCAGTCGGCGATGAGCATCGGCGCGATGCGGGCGCGCAGGTGACCGCTGTAGCCGGCCCCGTCAGGCCGGACGTCAGCGACGCCGAACCGTTCGCCGCCGAGGGTCAGGTGCCCGAAGTAGCTGTCCGGTTCGGCCGGCAGTGGTTTGAGGTGGAATTCCCACGGCTCCGAGAGTCCGAGGTCGATCGTCCGCACCCGACCGGAGGCGATGGCAAGTCGGACGTCGACGATGCGCGTGGTCCGGCCCGTTCGGCGACCAGCGACCCAACGGACATCGCCGACCTTGCCCGATGCCGCGATCGGTTGATCGACCGTGGTCCGGACCCAGCCTTCGAAGTTGGTTCCGGTGTAGTTGGCGACGTGGATGATCTGTGCCGGCAGGGCCGAGACAGACAGCGAGAGGAGAAAGCATGGGCTCGCGAGTCGAAGCAAGGTGTCGTTCCTTCGTTGGTGGGGTTTGAATCCCAATGCGCCGCTGCGCAACGAGCAGACCTGCGGGGGCGATGCAGCTCCGAGCTACGCCTCTACGCACTCTGGCAGAGGAACGGGTGGTCGTTTTCGAATCGTGCTGAGCTTCTGTGCTGCTCGCACGCCCGTCTCGGTAGCGATCGGGGTTGGTGGTGCCGGTTGACGTGTCCGAGCTGGCCCGGGTACGAATGACCAATGTTCGGTCGGCAGCATCGAGCCGATGCGGGCTCGCTTGCTTCTCCATCCTTTCCTTCGACCTGCGCGACTGTTCCGCCGAGAGTTCCAAGCCATGCATCACCTCCTTCCTCTCTCCGTCACTGCATGCCTGCTCGCAGCCGTGGGCAGCGCCCAATCCTCGGTCGTGGTTCCTGAGGGTTACGCGAACCAGGTCGAGGACAGCAGCAACGTCTTTCCGTTCGGCACGATCAGCCCGATCTATCAGGGGTTGCGCATCCTCCACATCTACGACAGCGCCGACTTCACCAACCAGCAGATCAACGTGCCGATCCTGATCACCGGCCTGAAGTGGCGGGCGCAGGACACGACGACGTCCTGGACGGGCGGTTCGTTTTCCAACGTCACGATCAAGATGTCGACGGCCGCCGTCGATCACCTCGCCGCCTCGATGGTCTATGCCGCCAACCACGGCCCGGACCTCACGGTGATGCATTCCGGTTCGGTCACGGTGCAAGCCGGCACCGGCAACGGCTACGGCGTTCCGGGCCCGTGGTTCGTCGACGTGCCGTTCGCGACCCCTTTTCTCTACGATCCGACTACCGGCAACGACCTCTGCATCGACGTCGACAACCTCGGCGTCGCCGCCAACTGGTCGGGTGGATCGACGACCGCGCTGGCGAGCGTCTCGTCCTCCGGCGTCCCGGCACCGAACGCGCGCCGCGTCTACGCCAGCACCCAGTACCCGAACGCCAACGGCATCGATCAGAACATCCTGGTCTGTGAGATCTCCTACGCGCCGGCTGCCGGCTATGCCCAGTCATCGACCTACGGCACGGGCTGCTACCAGACGACCGGCACCTCGTTCTACGAGCTGTTCCCGTCCGGCGGCAACGATCTCAGCAACACCAGCATGTCGTTGTTCCATTCGCCGGCCGGCTACACGGCGATCGGCGGCATCGCGACGCTGCGGCCGACCGCGGGGGCCACGGCGCTCGCACTGACCGACAACTCCGAGGTGACGCAGGTGCTCTCCAGCGGCTCGATCCCGTACGGCTACGACGGTTCGGCCACGGCGTTGACGATCTGCTCGAACGGCTTCGTCGCGGTCGGAACGACGGGTAACGGCACCGGCAGCCAGCCGTCTGCCGGCGTGTTCCTCAACGCCGCTCGGACCGGCTGGTGGTGCTGGCACGATTACGATCCGGCCGCCACGGGTGGTGGTCGGGTGATGTGGGAGGAGACTGCTTCCTCGGTCTACATCACGTGGGACGGCGTGTTCTCGCGCGGCACGACCGGGCCCGGCAGCACGTTCCAGTTCCAACTCGAGAAGAGCACCGGCCTCGTCGCCTATGTCTGGGGCACGATCGACAACACCGGCAACGGCCATCTCATCGGCTTCTCCGAGGGTGGCCCGAGGGCCGACCCCGGCAGCATGGATCTCTCCGTGGCCCTGCAATCGGTGTTCACCAACGACTTCCAGCACGACGCGATCGCACTCGGCGCCAGCGCCCGCCCGGTGATCGGCACCTCGATCGCGCTCCAGACGACGCGGATTCCAGCCGGCACCCCGATCGGCGGCACGATCATGAGCCTCCTCGAGATCAACCCGGGCGTCGCGATCCCCGGCATGCCCGGCTGCGAGCGCTACGTCGGCCTCGACGCGGTCGTGTTGTTCTTGCCGACGACTTCGACGGCTTCGGTGGCCTTCCCGATCCCGGCCAACAACAGCCTCGCCGGCGTCGAGGTCAAAGCCCAGTCGGCGGCGGTCGCTGCCGGCGTCAATCCGCTGAACGCCGTGGTGTCGAACGGGCTGAAGCTGCTGCTCGACCTCAACTGAAAGGCCGTCGGCCCGCGCCGCCAGCACGGCCGGTCAGCGCGTGACCAGCACGGTGTCGAACACGCGCACCGACTTCCAGTTGTCGCGGTTGGCAGCGATGAACTGCAGGTGTTCCGGCGCGGTCTGGTAGGCGTCGTGCGCGGCGCGGTCGGTGAAGCGGACGTGCAGCGAGACGTCGTAATCGCGGTCGTTGACGTCGCGCGTCAGTTCCTCGTCGCGGTTGCCGGCCACCAGGGACTCGACCCCGGCGATGCCGGCGAGCTTGTCGTGGCACGCGTCGATCAGGGTCTGCCGGGCGGCCGGCGAGGCATCGACGAGGGCGAAGTAGACATCATGAACGAGGCCGGGATTCTTGGGCATGGTCGAGATCGCACTGGCGGCGAAAGACGGGAACTTCAGTACGTGGCGCGGCCGCCGGAGATGTCGAAGCAGGCGCCGGTGGCGAAGCCGCATTCGTCGCTGGCCAGATAGTGGATCAGGGCCGCGACCTCCTCGGTGCGGCCGGTGCGGCCGACCGGGATCTTGCTGACCATGTAGGCGATCGTCTCCGGCGAGACCTGGTCGAGCATCGGCGTCTGGATCACGGCCGGTGCGATCGAGTTGATGCGGATCTCGGTGTCGGCGACCTCCTTGGCGAGCGACTTGGTCATGCCGATCACGCCGGCCTTCGACGCCGAGTAGGGGCCGAGCTTGGGGTTGCCTTCCTTGCCGGCGATCGACGCGATGTTGACGATGCGGCCGCGGTTGGCCTGCCGCATCGGACCGAGCGCGGCGCGGTTGCAGAGCCAGAGCCCGGTCAGGTTGATGTCGAGCACCTGGCGCCATTCGTCGGCCGAGGTCTCCCAGGCGAAGGCGTTGCGGCCGACGATGCCGGCGGCGCAGACCAGGATGTCGTAGCGGCCGTACGCCGCCATCACCTGTCGCGTCATGTCGTCGACGGCGCGATCGTCGGTGATGTCGATGGCGCAGCCGATGGCGCGGCCGCCGGCGGCTTCGATCGCGGCGGTGGCCGCGGCGGTCGCCTGCTGGTCGCGGTCGACGATCGCGAGATCGGCGCCGGCCCTGGCGAAGCGCAGCGCGGTGTCGAGGCCGACGCCGCGCGCGCCGCCGGTGATCACGGCCGCGCGGCCGCTGAGGTCGAAGTGGGGGGTCGTCATGTCGGGTTCAGGGGGCGGTGGTGAGGTCGATCGTGCGCTGCTCGGCGATCGATTGCTCGCAGGCTTCGATCAGGCGCTGGCAGGCGGCGGCGTCTTCGAGGCTGCTCAGCGGCGGGCGGCCGTGGCGCACGCAGTCGTCGAGGAAGTGGTGAACGGTGGCCGCGATGCTCTCCCGGTAGGCCGAGAAGGTGTGGCTGTGGACGCTGCCGGGCCGGTTCTCGACCCAGTCGCGGTAGCTGTAGCGGCTGGCGCCCGCGGTGCCGATCACCTTGACCAGGCAGGTCCACGGATCGCCGGCGTGATCGTCGGCGGCGAAGCTCGCCTGCAGATGCGCCAGCGCGCCGCTCTGCAGCTCGACCGTCGCCATCGCCAGGTTCTCCTGCGGGACGCTGCCATCGTTGATCGTCGCCCGCATCGCCTGCACGCGCGCCGCCGGTCCGGCCAGGTAGCGCAGCATGTAGGCGTGGTGGGTCATGATCTGACGGATCACACCGGGGTAGCGCGCCGCCACCGCCTCCGGGTGGTGGATGTTGTAGAGCACGTGCACGCTGCA
>JAGQRA010000541.1 GCA_020425885.1 Planctomycetota bacterium
ATCCGGAGCGTGCTGCAGAGTGCCGGCGTAGGGGTCATCGGCTACGGGCTCGCGATCGGCAACACGCCGTTCTGCACCTGCACGGTCGGGCACGACTGGGCGGCGCCCGTGTTCGGCTCGAACAGCAGCCTGTTCATTCCGAACAGTCCGTTCCTGGCCGGCGTTCAGCTCGGCATCCAGGGCGCCGACCTCGGCCGGCTCGGCGGCTGCGCCTCGCCGGCGGTCGAGTTGACCGATACGTTCACCTTCATCATCACCGACGTCTAACCCGCGGGCTGGCGCGGACCGGCGTTGCCCCTGCCGAGCATCACCAGCAACAGTTGCACGTCGGGTTGTCGCACCCCCATCACGCGTGACGCCTCGCCCACCGTCAGCGGCCGGCGCTGCGCCAACCGCAGCCGCGCCTCGGTGCTGAGCCCCGGCACGCGGTCGTAGTCGAAGTTGTCGGGGATGCGCTTGTGTTCGAGCCGCCGCATGCGCTCGACGTCGATGGCCTGGCGATCGATGTAGCCGGCGTACTTGACCTCGGCCTCGACCTCGGCGCGTTCGGCGGGGTCCAACTCCATCGCCGCCAGCGCCGGACACCAGCCCTCGACATCGCCGAGGCCGACCTCAGGACGCCGCAGCCACTCGGTCAGGGTCCGACCTTCGCGCCGCACCTGGTCGCACAGCTTCTTCGCCGCGCCGATCCGCGCCTCCTTGCTGCGAACCGCTGCCAGCCGCGCGCCATCGACGAGGCCGAGCCGTTCGCCGAGCGACGCCAGCCTGCGGTCGGCGTTGTCGCTGCGCAGCAGCAGGCGGAACTCGGCGCGACTGGTGAACATCCGATACGGCTCGCTCGGGTTGACGCGGCACAGGTCGTCGATCATGACGCCGAGGTAGGCGGTCGCCCGATCGAGCACGACCGGTCCCTCGCCGCGGGCGAACCGCGCCGCGTTGATGCCCGCCATCAGGCCCTGGCCGGCGGCCTCCTCGTAGCCGCTGGTGCCGTTGATCTGACCGGCCGCGAACAGGCCGCGCAGCGTCGCGATCTGCAGGTCGGCACGGATCTGGTCGGTGAGCACGTAGTCGTATTCGACGGCGTAGCCCGGGCGCACGACCTCGACCTGTTCGAGTCCCGGGATCGTGCGCAGGAACTCGAACTGCACGTCCTCGGGCAGACTCGTGCTGATGCCGTTGGGGTAGATCTCACCGCCGTCGCGGCCTTCGGGTTCGAGGAAGATCTGGTGCGAGTCCTTTTCGGCGAAACGCACGACCTTGTCCTCGATGCTCGGGCAATACCGCGGCCCGGTGCCCTGGATGCGCCCGCTGAACATCGGCGAGTGGTGCGCGTTCTGGCGGATGACCTCGTGCGTCGCCGCCGTCGTGCGCGTGATCCAGCACGGCAGCTGCTCGACCTCGAGTCGCGCGGTGCGGAACGAGAACGGCTGTGGCGGGTCGTCACCGTGCTGGATCTCGAGCTGCGCGTAGTCGATCGTGCCGCCATCGAGGCGCGGCGGCGTGCCGGTCTTGTGGCGCCCGAGGCGAATGCCGTGGCCGCGCAAGGACTCGCTGATGCGCGCGGCCGGCGGTTCGCCATGGCGCCCGCCGGGTCTTTCCCAGGAACCGGCGAACAGCCTGCCGCCGAGGAAGGTGCCGGTCGTCAGCACCACCGCCGGCGCGCGGAGTCGACGGCCATCGGCCAGCTCGACGCCGTCGACGCGGGCGCCGTCGCCGGAGCTCGTCACCGCCACCGCCTCGCCGGCGATCACCTCGAGGTTCGGCAGCGCCATGACGCGCCCGACCATGGTCCGGTTGTAGAGTTCGCGGTCGCACTGGGCGCGCGGCGATCGGACCGCCGGTCCCTTGCTCAGATTGAGGGTGCGGAACTGGATCCCGGCGGCGTCGGTGCAGAGCGCCATCTCGCCGCCGAGCGCGTCGACCTCGCGCACGAGCTGGCCCTTGGCGAGCCCGCCGATCGCCGGATTGCACGACATGCGCCCGATGGCCTCCGGGTCGAGCACGACCATGGCGGTGCGGGCGCCGAGCCGGACCGCTGCCGAGGCAGCCTCGACGCCGGCGTGGCCGCCGCCGATCACGATCACATCGAAGTCGCGCACGAGGCGCAATGGTTAGCGGCTCGGGGCCGGGGCTCCAACCCCCGGCCGATGGAAGGCTGAGATCCGGAGATCCGCATGCCCTGATCGCCCTTCTCATGCGCCCTGATCAGGGCGCGCCACTTGGACTCGGCTGTCTCCGTCATGCCGACGGATCGTGCTACGATCGTGCCGGTGAGCAGATGGGTCGCTGGGCCCACAAGGCGCGTACGATAGCAAGGCATCAAGCATCAAGCGAAAGTTGCGCTCAGCACGCAGACGCATCCGTCGTCTACAGAGTGATGGTGGAGGCCCCGGTGCGCGTAGTCCAGGGGGGAGTCACTGACGCCGCAAGGCGCGCACGCGCAGCTTCTCGACCTTAGCAACGGTCAGAGGGAAGTCATACCAGGGCTCGGTCCGCCGAAGAGTGCGCGAACGCCCCCCTGCCACCTTGGCTGCAATCGTGAGCAGATCACCACTAATCTCGCACGCGCTTACGTCCAAAGTACCACCCGTATCCAGCGTCAAAATGTCGCCTGCCAACATCCATCTCCCTCGCGTTTCGCCCGACAGTGCAATTCGGAGTTCCAACTCACCGTCTGAACCGTATCGCTCGTAGGCAGGCACGCCCGTGTAATGCTCATAGGTCCAGACCCCAACCATCGGCGCAGATCCTGCCACCGGTCCGCCGATGCGCATCCTCACCGGCTCTCCCGCAATCATCATGCGCTCACCGAAGAACTCAACGTCTACGCCATCCATCACCTCACTCCCATGAAACATCACTGAGAGCTTCCCTCCTTCTAGTGAGTAATTCATATCCACTTGCACTGCCATCCCCGAGACGAACGTCCCATCCTTTAACAATTCGAGAACCGCACAAACACCTCCCAAACTTTTCTCGACCGGCTCCCAGCGGCCCACGAGCAAGCCCGCAAGGTCCGATCTGGGATTTGCAATGCCAGATCCGCTTGTGCTAGGCATGCCCGCCATCTGACATGCCGTCAGAAGACAGAAACAAACACTGGAGACGTTTCGGCTACGCGAGACCATATATCATCGACCTACTAATGGCTTTCGCATTACTGCATTAGGTGGCAGTCATAGCGACCCTGCTGAGAGCATCGCAGTATTCGATACCCTGATTGGTGACGAACTTCCGAACACCCCTCGCCGCAACTCCTCATTCGTCAACAACCGCCCCAGAGGGTTATGACATCTACATCTCTCCCAGTCCCATACTTCCGGGTCTGAACACCGAGCGCGACGCATGCCGCCCTTGCCGTCACGCACCCACCCCGGTTGCGGCAGAGGCAGGTCCAAGTTGCACCAACCACAGAAGAACCGGCCACCACACTTCCTAGTATAGCATAGCTGCGACGGCAAGCATGGGTTGCTTGCCACACCTAGCAAACACAGGGCTAGATCCGCAAAGAACTTTTCGTTACATTCACGGCACTTACTACGAATGCGCGGCTGACCCCCTCCCAACCATGATCTCGCATCGCAACCCCACTCATCGTAGCAGGCATCGTGAAGCGCGCAGGCATATGACATGCACGACCCTTCCCAGCCATTAGGAATGTAGTCGCAGCCAGGACTGTCCATACTAACTGTCTCCTTTCCGGCTTCCATACCCTGCCCCCGGGCCCGAGACTCGCATGATCTCCCGCACAGCAAGAAGGGTGAGTTGACCTACCATCATCGCAGTAAGGCCATTAGCTCTCGCCATGAGGGCACGGAGCTGAAATGCGAGCCTACTACGCACAATGTCCATCTGAACCTTTGACAGACAAACCATGCCTATTCCGTAGGCGCGCAGGTCCAGCGTGATGCTGTCTTTCAGATCCGCGCAGCTCTGCTTGCAAACGCACTCATTCCCCAGATTCTTATGGCATTGACAGACAGCACTCTTGCAATCACAAACTTGTGTGTCTGGCGCGAGCTGCCGCGGAACAAGTAGCGATCCTCGGGCATGTCGTACGTTGGTGGACAAGTTCTCGAAATTCGGAAACTCGGGAAACTCGCGCACAATGGGTTGTGAGTTTTGCTCCGCGAACCTCGGCCCCTCTCCTTGCCTGCCTGGAGATCCTCCTGCCATTGCGACCATTGCGGCCGATGGCACTCGGGGATGAAATCTCCAGCGGACGTGCTCGACCGCGTTGAATCTGCCGAAGGCTTCTTCACGGAAACGGAGCACGCTACTTAGGCTCTTGCCGAACTGTGGCCTGCCGCACGATTCTGTCAGACAGCTCATCGAACTACCTCACCTGACTGTAGCAGCTTTCAACCGGCAATGAAGCCACTGCCCCAGGGTCGCGTCCACCACAACGCGTCGCCCAAAAGCAAGGCCCTGCCGAGCCACGCGATTCCTACCGATCCACCTGCCACGTCGGCGGCAGAGCCCGAAACACCACGAAGTTCGTTGTGCCGGCTGACGCCGAGGTGCAGAACCTGTAGCGCACCAGCTCCTGCATTGCGGCTGTGTTGGTCGCCAGGAATGTTCCCGCCGAATTCGCGGTCTGCGTCCCCGAGAGCGCATCGTTCGCTGTGCTGCTCTCGCGGGTCCGCGTCTGGACTTCCCATTTCAGGTCGACGCCTTGGTGGCTAATGACCTCGACCCCGAACGTCGCCAAGTCGCCCCCCACGGGCATCCACGGCGTGTATGCCCACCCTGACGGGGTAGTCGACCCTCCTTCCCAGCCTGCGTAAAGGATCTCACCTTGAATCTGGTTGGTCATCTTCGCACCTCGCTCAGTTCGGGGACCACAGGGGCTGGCAGAATTGGAAGTGGATGAAGTCAGCGCTTTCGTTGCTGCACTCGAGCACGTATCGCACGAGGTCCTGGGCGTTGTTCACGTCGAACTTGAAGACCTTGGGCGTCGTCGAGTCGATCGCCTGGCTACCGATCGAGCCCGCACCGGTATCGTTCTCGTTCGACGTCTTGGTCTCGAGCTTGACCGTCCAGGAGTTGGCGTTTGCAACCGCGTAGACTTCTACTGCTGCGACGCCATTGTTGCCTTCTGCCGGCATCCAGAAGCCCTCGTAGCGGGTTGAACCGGCCGCCGCGTGGGCCAGAGTCTCACCGAGGATCAACATGTCCATTGCCTTCTCCTTGTCAGTTGTGTGCCCAGATGGGGTTGAGCCCGCGGAAGTGCACCCACTCGGTCCCTGATGACACCAATGGCGCGTAGGTGTAGCGGACGAGTTCGAGGCATCCCGTTGCCGCCTGCGTTGACACCGCCCCCGGTGTCCCCGTGCCGACAGTCAGCGTGGCCAGGGTAGATGCCGAGGAATCACTGTCCTCGCGGTTCTTGGTCTGGATGGCACACTGGAACGACGCGATCGTTCCGGACGCCTTGAAGAACTGCACGACCCCGGTCATGTCGTTGCCTTGGCTCGGCATCCAAGGTCCGTAGTAGGTGAGGCCGAATTCATCGGCAATGACGGTTTGTCCGATCAGCATACCTGCTCTCCGATGTTGTCGTCGTGGTCTTCGCGGATCACCGCCGGACTCTCGCCGCGCCGTGATCCGATCTACAAGTCACCGCCGATGGCAAACCGACGCCGGTTTTCTTCGTTTTCTGCGGCTCTCCGCGCCCGCGCGATCATTCGCTTGACGAGCTGGTTGAACTGTCCACGGGACAGGCCGAGCGCGAGCCTGGCTTGCTCACAAGTACCGCCGCCGGCCAGCATCGAGATGACCAGCCGCTGCCGCGAACCGTGGAAGAGCGCAGCGGCGGCCAGCATTTCCACTTCGGCACGCAAGGGCACCGGGCCGGGCCCATCACGAACGACGGCGATGCGATCGAGCTGGCCGGCTGACAGCCAGGGCCGGCGGCGTAGCTCGCGATGCACGTTCTTCGCGCGCTCGTCACAGATCTTGCGCGCCAACGCCCGCAGCGAACGGACCGGACCACATGCACCAGTCCGCACGCTGGCGCAGACTTCGAGCATCACCAGCCCGACGAAGTCATCGACTTCGGCCGCTGGCAGGAGCGAGCAAGCCCGGGTCCGCACGAACGACAACGCGTCGTACCAAGCGGATTCGGGAATCATGCCCCTAGCCCCGAGCCCCGAGCCCCGAGCCCCGAGCCCCGAGCCCCGAGGCTAGCCTCGCCGGCACATCTGGTTTCATGTGGTCCTCCGCCCGAACTTGACCTCCACCGATTCCACCTGGGCGTCCGAGCTATCGCGACTTAGTCGTTCTCGCCCCGAAAGTCACTTGCGGACTCTGGGTGAGCGGCCCCAACCGATCAGACCACGCCAGTCGATCCAGACCATCCCATCAGACCAGGTCAACGTACCCCGGCCGCTCAGACGATCGGTTCCGAGCGGGCGTAGATCGCGCGCAGCAGCAGCCGGTGGCGCAGCACGTAGTTCCACATGCCACCGCCATCGGCGCCGGCTGGCGCCCGACCTGAGTGCCGGCTGCAATTGGCGGCCGGCAGGTTAGGATGCGGCGATGCGCGTCCGGTTGCTGCCCCTGCTGCTGTTGAGTCCGATCCTGTCCGCCCAGCTCGATCTGGGTGCGATCGCCAAGGTGGCGCGCGCCCGCGCCGAGCGCGCCCGCCCGACGCAGGAGAAGGCGCTCGAACCGTTCCTCGCCGACCTGTCGCTCGACTACCGCAACAACCGCGAGTTCCTCGACCAACGCATCACCCAGGCCGCCACCCTCGGCGACAGCGTGGTGCCGATCCTGCTCGAGAAGCTGCAGCCGGCGCAGAACAGCGAGGCCGCTCGCCATCTCGCCGGCAACTGCCGCCGCGTTCTCGCCCTGCTCGATCCGAGTTCGTTCGTCGATGCCCTGGCCGAGCTGCTGCAGAGCCGCAGCGAGACCGGGCGCTGGGAGGCCATCCGCCTGCTGGGCCACGCCCGCACGCGGCAGGCCGAGCGCCTGCTGATCGACCTCGTCGACCGCACCAATGGCACCGAGCGCTATCTCGTGCTCTACTCGCTGCGCCAGCTCGCCAGCCCAGCGGCGGCCGAGGTCGTCGTGCCATTGCTCGGCTCGACCGACAGCAACGTCCGCGACGCGGTGCTCAACTACCTCATCGCGGCCAAGGCCGGCAGGGTCGCCGACACCGTCGTGAATGCGCTGGGCGTCGAGAAGGACGGCCGCCTGATGCCGCTCTACATCGAATACTTCGCGGTCGCGGTCAAGGCCCACGACGGCGCCGCGCGTGCGTTGATCGCGCTGCTCGGCGAAGGCCTCGACTGGCAGGACAAGCGCCAGCTGGTGCGGGCCTTGACCACCGTCGCGCCGGAGGACCACGAGCCGACGCGGCGAAGGTTGCACGAGCTGCTCGATGCCGAGGAGACCAGCGCGCTCGCCGTCGAGGCCGCCGTGACCCTGCGCGCGATCGGTGACCGGCAGGGTGCGACGCGGCTCAAGCGCCGGCTCGACGAGCTGCTGCGCCGGCCGCAGCGCAAGCGCGAGGTCACCCTCTACGAGCAGCGGGCGAGCCTGCTGTTCGCGACCGAGGAATACGCCGACGCGGCCGAGGACTATGAGAAGATCATCGAGTACAGCCGCAGCACCGCGATGACCCGCCGCGCCTACATCGGCCTCATCCACTGCGAGGCCTACCGGCGCCGATGGTCGCAGCTGGTCCGCGTGATGGAGCGATCGGAGATGACGGTCGAGGAGCTGTCCGCCCTCGCCGCCGGCGACGACCGCCTGCAGCAGGCCAACGAGAACGACAAGGTGCGCTCGTTCCTGCGCAACCTGGCGAAGAAGCACGCTCCCAGGTAGGGGCGGCGCCGGTCGCTCCGGGTTGCCCGACGGCCTGGCGACCGACGGGTCTCACTTCCCTTGACCCACCGGGGGGTGATCTGGAAGATGCTTCCCCCCATAAACCGCCGAGACCCACGCAAATGTCCATGGAAGTCCAGGTCGCCGAGACCGGCCCCTGCAGCCGCTCGTTACACATCAAGGTCCCACCGCACCTCGTCGACGAGCACCTGAACAAGCTCTACGCCTCGGCGCAGCAACAGGCCCAGATCAAGGGCTTCCGGCAGGGCAAGGTGCCGCGCGCCCTGATCGAGAAGAAGTTCGGCGCCGGCATCCTGGCCGAGGCCAAGGAGCAGCTGCTCAACCGCTACTTCGGCGAGGCCTGCCGCGGCAACGACATCAACCCGATCGGGCGCATCGAGATCGATGACTTCGACAGCCTGGCGGTGAAGCGAGGCAGCGCGCTCGAGTTCACCGCCCGCATCGACGTGCGGCCGGCGTTCGAACTCGGCGACGCCAAGGGCATCGAGGTCCCGGCCTACGTCGCCGAGGCGACCGACGAGGACATCGACAACGCGCTCAAGGAGATCGCCCACCAGAAGCGTTCGATCGGCACCGTCGCCGAGCCCGCCGCCGACGGCGACTTCGTCAAGGCCGACATGACCTTCGTCGCCGAGAACGGCGACACCGTGCGCGAACGCAAGGGTGCCCAGCTCAACACGCGGGTGCCGATCAACGGCTGCGACGAGGCGGCCTACGGCGAGGCGGTGCTCTCTGTGACCGCGGGCCAGGAGGTCGAGGTCGCGATCACCTTCCCGCCGAACTTCGAGAAGGAGGAGGTCCGAGGCACGAACGGCACCGTCAAGCTCAAGGTGCTCGAGGTGCTGCGCGTGCAGCCGGCACCGATCGATGACGAGCTGGCCAAGGGCATGGAGTTCGAGGACCTCGCCGCCCTGCGCGACGACATGCGGGTCCGGATCTCGGCCGAGAAGGAACGGGTCGGGCGGCAGCAGCAGGAGGAGGCCGCGCTGCAGCACCTGATCGACAACCACAGGATCGAGCTGCCGCCCTCGCTCGTCGAGGAACAGAAGCAGGCCTCGTTGCACGCCTTCGAGCATCGCCTGCGCGAGGCCGGCGCCCCCGACGAGGAGGTCCGGCAGAAGCTGGCCGCGTCCGACAACGATGCCAAGGAGGAGGCCGAGCGTCGCGTCCGCCTGTTCTTCCTGATCGAGGAACTCGCCAGGAAGAACGAGCTCAGCGTCGAGCAGGCCGACTTCGCCGCCGAGCTCGAGGCGATCGCGGCGGCGAACAACGTGACTGCCGCGCAGGTCCATCAACACCTGGAGGAGAACAACCGCCTCGGCGAACTGCGCCTGGCCCTGCTCGAAAGGAAGGTCCGCGATTTCCTCAGAGAAAACGCCACTGCCGTCGATAAGAAGGGCAGTTGACCGAAGTCTGATTGATCAGAGGCTGGACGGCACCTAACAGAGCCGGGTCAGTTTCCAGGAGCCCGGACGCATGAG
>JAGQRA010000542.1 GCA_020425885.1 Planctomycetota bacterium
CACACTGTCGGTTACGGTTGCACATTCGAGAGGAGTCGCTTTGGCTTCCTGTTGGCTTCGCAACCTCAGGTACGCCCGAGCCTCCTCTCGAAATTCACCCGGCTCGTGAATAGTCCGGGCTAGCGCCGCCATGCGCTACCACGGTCGCATCTTTCGTCCGCCGAGCGAGGCCTCTGCCTACATCCTGCAGGCAACGATCGGTTGCAGCTGGAACAAGTGCACCTACTGCGACATGTACCGTGACAAGGACTTCGCGGTGCGGCCGCTCGAGGAGACCTTGCAGGACATCGCGATGGCCGGGTCGGGCCAGGTCGGAACGGTGCGCAAGGTCTTCGTCGCCGACGGCGACGCGCTGGTGCTCGACATGGCGCACTGGCGCGCGATCCTGACGGCATGCCGTGCGGCCTTCCCCGAGCTGCATCGCGTTTCCTGCTACGCGATGGCGGGCAACGTGCTGGCGAAGTCCGAGGCCGAACTGGCGGAGCTGCGGCGGCTCGGGCTCGAGTTGCTGTACATCGGCCCCGAGAGCGGTGACGATCGGACCCTGAAGGCGATCGCCAAGGGCAGCTCCGCCGCCGACCATGTCGCCGCGGCCGCCCGCGCCCGCGCGGCCGGGATGAAGATGTCGGTCATCTTCCTGCTCGGCGCCGGCGGCGTCGGCCGCAGCCAGCAACATGCCCTCGCCTCGGCCGAGCTCGCCACCGCGATGGATCCACGATTCGTCTCGGCGCTGACCCTGACCATCGTGCCGGGCACGCCGATCGCGCGGGCCGAAGCGAAGGGGCTGTTCACCGTGCCCGACATCCCGACCGCGCTGCGCGAGCTGCGCACCTTCGTTGCGCACGCGACGCCGACGGACGCGATCTTCCGTACCAATCATGCTTCCAACCGACTGCCGATCGCCGGTCGGTTGCCGCGTGACCGCGACGGCATCCTCGCCGCCATCGACGGCGCCCTCGACGGCACGATTCCGCTGCGTCCGGAGTGGCTGCGCGGACTCTGACCTGCCGATGCGCCGACTACGAGAGCGTTCCCGCTTGCGCGTCCTGACGATGGACTCGCGTTGACCCGGCCGGTCGCAGCAGATCCGCCAGCACGAAGAGCAGCAACAGCGTCGTGCAGGCGAGCCACATGCCGCCGCCGGCCACGAGGACGTAGACCAGGCTCTCGAAGGTACGGGCCGGCAGCCAGGCGCCGAGATCGAGCAGCAGGCCGAGGCCGCTGCCCATTGCCAACGGCGACAGCAGCCGCCTCGAGAAACGGGTGCCGAGCGCGAGCAGCAAGGTGATGACCGTCAGACTGCCCATGGCCAGCGCGTGGGTGTGCGCCGAGGCCAGGACGATCGGGGTGCCCGTCGGTTCGACGTCGCGCGAGATTGCCAGACCGCGCACGTCGTCCCAGTACTCGAGCGGGATCTTCTTGCCGATGCCGTCACCCTCGGTGGCCTGGCGACTGTGGCACGACAGGCAGTGGCGGTCGAAGATCAGGGCCGGCGCCAGCTCGCCCCGACGTTCGTCGTCGAAGCCGAGATCGAGCTGTTCGCCGTGCAACCACTCCGACAGGGCCTGCTTCGCGGCCGGCGGCAGGTCTTCGGGGTGGCCGCGATCGAGGGCGCGCAGCAACGGAGCCTGCGTCTGGATTCCGTGGTAGGCGCCGCGCACGTCATCGATCGTCAGTCCGGGCCGCGCATCGCGGTTCTCGTGGTGCAGCACGAGATGCGCTGCGCCGGTGCCGATGCCGAACAACAGGACCAGCACGAGGCAGCCGAGGCCGAGGCGGAACGAACGGGGCAACGAGCTGAGCTGGGGCATGACGATCACTCGACCTGCAGGTCCTCGGCGGTGATGGCGACGACATCGCCGCTGCGTGTCGCCTGCTGCGCGAGCAGGCCGACGGCGGTGGCGCGGTGACCTTCCTCGGCGGAGCAGACGACCGCGGCGCCGGTCAGGGCGCTGTTCGTGAAGTCGAGGAGCGCGTAGTAGAGCGGCGGGTGGGGGAGCCCGACGCCATCCTTGAGCTTGCCCTGCTTGGCCAGCTTGGTGGCATCGGCGATCAGCGTGATGCCGGTGTCGTTCCAGAACGACTCGCGGTTGGCGTAGACCTCCCAACCCTGGGTCGGAGCCTCCGCCTCCTTGAACAGCCAGCCGGCCGTCCAGCCGAGCTTCATCGTGCCCATCGAGCCGGCGATGGTCTCGTAACGACCGTCGTAGCTGCTGCCGAGGGTGCCCGACCAGGACAGGTCGAGCCCTTCGGGGAACTGCAGCTGACAGCTGACGGTGTCGTGCAGCTCGCGGCCATCGTCGTACATGCGGATGCTGCCGCGGCCGCGCACCGAGGTCGGGTACTGACCGCAGAACCAGTGCAACACGTCGAACTGGTGCGTGCCCAACTCGCCCGGCAACCCGGCCGAACGCTGCGGATCGAGGCGCCAGTTCAGTGCCCGTTCGGTGGCCTCGTCGCTGCCCGGGAAGCGCCAGCTCGTCTTCTGGTGATCCTGGGCGCGCAGGGCGATCAGCGTCTGCAGCACGCCGGCGCGGTGGAACGACCACGCCAGCTTGTAGATCGGGTCGCTGCGCGCGAGCAGTCCGGCCTGGAACACGACTCCGGCGCCGCGCGCGGCGCGCACGATCGCCTTGCTGTCCTCGAGGGTGTGGGCGAGCGGCGCCTCGCAGTAGACGGGCTTCTTGTGTTCGAGGGCCCGCAGCACGATCTCCTTGTGGGCGTGCGTCGAGGTCGCGATGGCGACGGCGTCGACGTCGGCGGCGGCGAGCAGGTCGTTGGCGTTGTCGTAGGCGGTGGCGCCGCGCTGACGGCGGGCTCCGGCCCGTAGCCGTCCGGGCACGTCATCACAGACGGCCGTCACCTGCGCGGTCTCGAGCTTGGCGAGCTCGGTCATGATGGCCTTGCCCTGGCGACCGGCGCCGATGACGCCGATCCTGAGCGGTGCCTGTCCGGGACCGAGGCGTGGCGCCGCGGCGAGCGGGGCGTCGAGGGCGAAAGCGGCGGCGGCGGCGGCGGTCGATTGCAGGAACGTGCGGCGGTCAGGGTGGGTCATGACGGGGATCGTGTCGGTGGGATCTGCGGCATCTCGACCTCTCGCCGGCGGCTGCCGGTGAGCTGCCATCGCATGCCGGCCGAGGTGGAGTGCGCGAGCAGGAACGCGGTGTCGTCGGCCGGCGTCGTGGC
>JAGQRA010000543.1 GCA_020425885.1 Planctomycetota bacterium
ATGCCGCTCTACGGTCACGAGATCGACGAGACCACCAACCCGCTCGAGGCCGGTCTCGAGTTCGGCGTGAAGATGACGCACGACTTCGTCGGCAGGCAGGCGCTCGAACGCATCGCCGCGGCCGGCGGCACCGGCCGCCGCCTCGTCGGACTGACGACGACGAGCCGGCGCTGCCCGCGCCAGGGCTACGCCATCCGCAGCGACGGCCGCCAGGTCGGCCAGGTCTGCTCCGGCAGCATCTCGCCGACGCTCGGCACCAACATCGCGACCGCCTACGTCGAGACCGCGCTGGCCGAACCCGGCACCGAACTCGAGTTCCTGGTCCGCGACAGCGGCGAGCCTTGCGTCGTCACCCCGATGCCGTTCTACAAGCGGCAGCGCTGAGCCCCCCTTCCCCAATCACCTGATCAGGACCTCCCCCATGCGTCCCACCGACCGCCAGTACTTGAAGAGCCATGAGTGGTGCAAGACCAGCGATGGCATTGCCACCCTCGGCATCACCGACCACGCCGTCTCGCACCTCAGCGACCTCGTCTTCCTCGACCTGCCCAAGGTCGGCACGGCGGTGACGATCGGGGAGCAGTTCGGCGAGATCGAGTCGGTCAAGGCGGTCAGCAGCCTCTACTCGCCGGTGTCCGGCGAGGTCGTCGAGGTCAACAGCGACCTGCCCGACAACCTCGAGTGGCTCGGCGAAGACGCCTTCGAGAAGGCCTGGATGATCAAGGTCAAGGTCACCGCGACCTCGCCCGATCTGCTCGACGGACCGACCTACGACGGGCACTGTCAGGCCGAGGAGTGAGCCGAGGTCCTGGTCCGCACGCGAGCCTGCGACTGCTGATCGACGCCCCGGCCGAAGCGGCGTGGAACATGGCCGTCGACGAGGCCCTGCTGCACCGTGGCCAGGGTGCGACCCTGCGCCTCTACGGCTGGAGCCCACACGCGGTCTCGCTCGGCTACTTCCAGCGCATCTCCGACTTCGCCGACCTCCCCGCCTCGACTCCGCTGGTCCGCCGTCTCACCGGTGGCGGCGCGATCTACCACGGCAGCGAGATCACCTTCGCGCTTGCCGTCGACGCCGGCACCTTGCCGCGCGACATCGGCGCGAGCTACCGCCTGTTGCACGACGCCGCCGTCGAGGCCCTCGCCGCCCACGGCATCACCTGTGAACGTCTGCGCTCGGGCGCGCCGCAGCACTCGCGACCGCAGCAGCGCTGGTGTTTTGCCACCCCAGGCCAGGACGACCTCGTCACCGCCCGCGGCAAGCTGCTCGGTTCGGCGCAGCGCCGCATCCAGCAGCCACGACCGCGCGTCCTCCACCATGGCTCCCTCGTCGTCCACCGTGCCGACGCAACCCCGTTCACGGCCGCCATCGCCGACACCATCGACCTCGCCCCGCGCCAGCTCGCCCTGCTGCAGAGCTCGCTGGCGACCGCATTCGCTGCCGCGCTGCGGCGCGAACTCGCGCCCGGCACCCTCACCGACAGCGAACGCGAACTGGCCGATGAGCTCCGCCTCACGCGCTATGCAGCCACATCGGCATTCCTCCACGACCGGTGAGTACCGTGAGTACCGAACCCGCTTCCCTTTTCCAGACTCACGCCTC
>JAGQRA010000544.1 GCA_020425885.1 Planctomycetota bacterium
CCTTCCTCGCCCGCCGCGGCGCTCTCGACGACGACCGCCCTGGCGACGTGACAGAGGGGCATGCCGGGATCGGACAGGAGCTCCACGCCTTCGGGGAGGTTCAGCTGTGACGCGACCAGACGATCCTCGACCTCGAGCTTGCTGATGTCGTGCTCGAGCTCCTCGGGCATTGCGGTCGGCAGGCAGCGGATATGGATCACATGGTTGTCCTTGACCAGCGCGCCGCCCTTGCCGAGGCCGACGGGGTGACCGATCAGGGTGACCTCGAGTTCCGACTCGATGGGCTGGCTGAGGTCGATGCGCTTGAAGTCGGCGTGCAGCGGACGGTCGGTCAGCGTATGCCAGGCGACTTCCTGCAGGAACGCCGACTGCTCGGCGCCTTCGATGTCGAGCGCGAACACCTTGTGGTGCGCCTTGACGTGCTGGTCCAGCTCCCACTCCGAGATCGCAATCGAGATGTTCTCGCCGCCATCACCGTAGACGACCGCCGGCATCCAACCCTGCTTGCGCAACTGCGCCACCTGGTTGCGGCCGACGGCGGTGCGACGCTCGGCCTTCATTGGAACGACTTTCATTGACAGTACCTCTCGAGGGATGACTCTATTGGCTCGCGGTCCTCGCTACCGCTCGCTCTCGAACAGAATGCTGATGCTCTCGCTGCGATGGATGCGGTCGATGGCCCGCGCCAGCAGCTGCGCGACCGAGCAGACCTCGAGCTTGTCGATCTTGCTCGCGTCCACCGGGACGGTGTCGGTGAACAGGATCTTCTCGACGTCGGCCGAGTTGAGCCGCTCGACCGCGCTGCCGGCCAGCACGGCGTGGGTGGCGACGATGTAGACCTTGCGCGCGCCCTTCTCCTTGACGATGCGGGCAGCGTCGACGATCGAACCGCCGGTGCTGACCATGTCGTCGACGAGCACGACGTCGCGCCCCCTGACGTCGCCGATGATGTGCTCGATCACCGTCTCCTCGCCGCTGAGGCGACGCTTGTCGATGATCGCCAGGTCGCAACCGAGCTCCTTGGCGTAGGCCCGGGCGAGCTTGGTGCCGCCGATGTCGGGCGACACGATCATCATGTTGTCGGCGCCGAGTTGCCGTACGCGCTCGATCAACACCGGGCGGGCGTAGAGGTGGTCGACCGGAATATCGAAGAAGCCCTGGATCTGCGCGGCATGGAGATCGATGGCGACGACCCGGTCGTAGCCGGCCGTGACCAGCAGGTTGGCGACCAGCTTGGCGTTGATCGGCACCCGCCCCTCGTCCTTGCGATCCTTGCGGGCGTAGCCGAAGTACGGGATCACCGCCGTGATCCGGTCGGCCGAGGCGCGACGCAGGCAGTCGGCGAACGACAGCAGCTCGAACAGATGGTCGTGCACCGGCGGGCAGGTCGGCTGCACGACGAAGACGTCGGCGCCGCGCACGTCGCAGTCGACCTTGAGGTTGATCTCCTTGTCCGGAAACCGCTGCAGCGTCGCCGCCCCGAGCGGCACGCCCATGTGGGCGCAGATGCCCTCGGCCAGCGCCCTGTGGGCCGTGCCGGTGAAGACCCGGAGACGTTCGCCGCGCATACTCATCGCTCCTTCTCCCCCTTCCCTGGCTCTGGCTGCGCGGCCGGCTCGCCGAGGGCGTCCCGCCGCTTGAGCAATCGGGCGGGCACACCGGCCCAGACCTCGTCCGGTCCGAGTTCGCTGCCACGTCGCACGATGGCCCCGGCGGCCGTCATCGCGCCGTCGGCCAGCGTACTCGGGGCCACGATCACGGTGCCGCTACCGACGAAGCAGCGCTCGCCGATCGTGGTCTTCGACTTGTTTCTGCCATCGTAGTTGGCGGTGATCGTGCCGGCCCCGATGTTGGACCGCGGTCCGATCGTCGCATCGCCGAGGTAGGTCAGGTGCTTGGCCTTGGCCCGGGCGCCGAGGTGAGAGTTCTTGGCCTCGACGAAGTTGCCGATCTCGGCGCCGTCGTCGAGCACGGTGCCGGCACGCAGGTGGGCGAACGGCCCGATGTCGCAACCGCTGCCGATGCGGCACCCGGCGGCGATCACCGTGCACGGTCGGATGACGGTGTCGGCGCCGATCTCGACCCCGGCGTCGATCCAGGTCGTCGCCGGATCGATGATCATGACGCCGTTGTCGAGGTGCTCGAGCATGATCCGTTCCTGCAGCAGCGAACGGGCGATGGCCAGCTCGGCAAGGGTGTTGACCCCCTGCATCTCGCTCGGATCCTCGAGCTGCAGGGTCGGCACCTCGCCACTTCGCGCCATGCCGATCGGCACGTCCGTCAGGTAGATCTCGCCCTGGGCGTTGTCGCTGCCGAGATCACCGATCGAAGCCGCCAGCGCCCGGCGATCGAAGCAGTAGAAGCCGACGTTGATCTCGTCGATCAACAGCTCCTCCTCGTCGCAGTCGCGATGTTCGCGGATGCCGACGAAGCGGCCGTCGTCGTCGCGCAGGATGCGGCCGTAGCCCGTCGGATCGTCGACGCAACCGGTCAGCACCGAACACGGCGCTCCGCCGTCCCCGCCCCGCATCGCGACCAGCGCGGCGAGCGTCTCGGTCCGCACCAGCGGATCGGCGCCGTAGGTGATGAGCACGTCGCCGTCGAAGTCCTGGAGCTCGGCGAGCGCCACCTGCACGGCATGGCCGGTGCCGCGCGGCGGCCCCTGATCGACGAAGCGCAGGTCCGCGAACGTCTCGCCGACCTCCTTCCTGACG
>JAGQRA010000545.1 GCA_020425885.1 Planctomycetota bacterium
GCGACATCGACGCGCTGTTCAAGAAGGCGCAGCGCCAGCCTGTCGCGTCACTCGACGCCAAGTCGCAGGCCATCGAGACCAAGGCGAACCTCGAAGTTGCAGCCTGGATCGGACAGCCCGGTGACGCGGCCAAGGGTGCCACGTATCGCGCGCAGTACAAGGCCGCCTTCGACAAGATGGTGCGCCGCGGCGAGAAGGCACTCGACCTCGACGAGACCAAGACGCTTTCGGTCGGCTCGGCCCCCGACGGCGGCTACTACGTCGACCCGGCCCGCTCCGACATGATCGTCACGCGGCTGCGCGAGACCAGCGCCATGCGCGGTATCGCCAACGTCGTGTCGATCACCGCCCCGTCGATCAAGATCCCGGTCGATCGCGACGACGTCGGCTACGAGTGGGTGGGCGAGCAGTCGACCCGCAACGCCACCACGACGCCGCAGGTCGGCGAGCTCGAGATCCCGGTCCACGAGGTCTCTGCGATGCCGAAGGCAACGCAGAACATGCTCGACGACGCGGGCTTCGACATCGAGGGCTGGCTCAACGGCAAGATCGGCGACCGCTTCGGCCGCGCCGAGAACACGGCATTCGTCAGCGGCGACGGCACCTCGAAGCCCAAGGGCTTCCTGACCGGCACGCCCGTCACGACCGCCGACGCGAGCCGCGCCTTCGGCGTGCTGCAGTACATCGCCACCGGCGCCTCTGGTGCCTTCGCGACGCCGAGCGCCACCGTCAGCCAGGCCGACAAGCTGCTCGACCTGATCTTCGCGTTCAACGCCGGCTATCGCCAGTCGCTGCGCTGGGCCATGAACAAGACGACGCTGGGCGCCGTCCGCAAGTTCAAGGACCAGAACGGCAATTTCATCTACGACCCGCGGCTCAATGCCAACGGCGTGATCGACATGGTGCTGAACTACCCGGTGAGCGAGTTCGCGGACATGGCCGACTATACCACGGCCAACTCGTTCGCGATCGCGCTCGGCGACTTCAAGCGCGGCTACATGATCGTGGACCGCCAGGGCATGCGCCAACTTCGCGACCCCTACACCGACAAGCCGCGCGTGCTGTTCTACACGACCAAGCGCGTCGGCGGTGCCGTGGTCGACAGCGACGCGATCAAGCTCCTCAAGTTCGGCACGTCGTGATCGTAGGGGCGCCAGCCCCGCTGACGACATAGGCGCCAGGAGTGCGCCGGGCGAGTGGCAGCCGATGCCACCCGCTGACCCTCTCGCAAAGGAGCCCGCACCGCCATGATCGGTCGCGACCTTCACAACACCCTGAGCTATCAGGTGGCCGTTGCGCCTCAGACGCAGACCAACGCCGACACCGCCTTCGTCTCGGCCATCATCGACATGGCCGACCTCGTTGCCCTCGAGTTCGTGATCATGCTCGGCACCCTCACGGACGCCGACGTGACCGGCGCCGTTCTTCTCGAGGAGGGCGACGCCAGCGACCTGTCGGACAACACCGCCGTTGCCGACATCGACATGCTGCCCACGCCCAACAACTCGTCGGCGGTCGCTCCCGAGGCCCAGGCGGCGTTCACGTTCGCCGACGACGGGCTGATCAAAAAGCTCGGCTACGTCGGCACCAAGCGTTATGTGCGCCTCACAGTCACGCCGACCGGGAACAACTCGGGCGCCCTGCCGATTGCCGTGCTGGCCGTCGGCAAGCCGCGCCTGAGCGCCAACGTCAACGGCTCGTGATGACCTGGGCGGGGGCTCCGGCTCCCGCCCGCTCTGACACCCC
>JAGQRA010000066.1 GCA_020425885.1 Planctomycetota bacterium
ACAGCGCGTGCTTGCCGCCGCCCGACTTGCCCATGACCGCGAGCCGACTCGCATCGAGCGTGCCGCCGTAGAGGTTCGCGGCGAACTGGAAGATCTCGGCGAGGTCGGTCATGCGGCGCGGGTCGTCGCGTCGACCCGGCGGGTTGAGCACCAGCGTCGCGCCGTTGTTGCCGGTGTCGTAGGCCAGCGTGACGTAGCCGGAGCGCGCCAGCATGTCGGCGATTCGCATCACCCAGCCGGTGTGGCGACTGCCGCTGCCGCCGTGCACGACCATCACGCACGGCCAGCCCGTCGGCGGCGGTGCGGTGGTCGGGTAGCGCACGTCGAGCAGCGTCCGGTAGCCATCCGAGTAGCTGATGGCGCGGTCGGCGTCGAGCTGGATCGGGAAGCCGCCGGGCGGTCGCGGCGGATCCTGCGCGGGTGCCGACAGGGCGAGAAGGGCGGTGAGCGAGGCGAGCAGGAGGAATCTGGTCATGTCGAGGCGCGATCGGGTGTGTGGCCGCTGCCGAAGAACCAGCTGGCCCGTTCCGCACGCGAAAGATCTGCTCGAGTTCAGGGCGTCGAGCGAAACCGAGGTCGCACCGATCGGTGCGAGACGACCGAGCATCACATGCGCCTCAGCTCTTGCCCCATTCGAGGCGCGCGATGCGGATGCCGTCCAGGGTCGGCAGCAGGGCGGCGATGTAGTAGCGACCCTTGAACTGCACGATCTCCGGTGCGGCGACGGCGAGGTGACCGCTGTAGTCGAGATCGTCGCCGACGCCGAAGCACAGCGGGTTCTTCGACGCGTACTGGACGTTGCGCTCGAACTGCCCGTAGGCGACGTTGCGGAACAGGCAGTAGCCGTCGTCGACGGCGACGACGAACGGGCACTCGGCGTTGGTGCCGGGGCCGCCGACCTTCGCCGCCGTGCCGCCGGCACTGACGATCACGGGCTCGCTCCAACGGTGCAGGTCGTGCGACGTGCGGCAGAACACCGCGGCGTCGAAGGTGGCACCGCCACCGTCTCGGTTGCCGGTGCCGCCGGTGTAGTAGCAATGGTAGAGCGCGCCGATCTTCAGCAGCATCGGGTCGCGCGTGTTGCCATAGGGCCCGGCGAACAGGCCCGGCTCGCCTCGCGCGTTCAACACCCGTTCGAACTTCTTGCCGTCGCGGCTCTCGGCGAGGCAGATGCGATTCCAGTCGCCGTAGACCATGCGGAAGACGTCGCCGTCGCGCAGCACGTGCGGCGCCTGCAGTCCGCCGGCCGCCTCGCCGAGCGCGGGGTCGGCCTGCATCGCGATGCCGAGCGGTCGCCAGTCGGTGTCGGTGAGGCGCCGCCCCTCCCAGCGATGGAACACGCGCGTATGGCCGTCGGCCTTGGTGTGGCGGATGCATGACCAGAGCTGCCAGGTGCCGTCCCGGGCCTGCCAGATGGCGAAGTCGACGGGTTGTTGCTCGGGCCCGGTGAGCCTGCCGAGATCGGGATTGTGGGCGATGGTCCACCACTGGCCGTCGATCCGCGGCACCGGTCGGCCGGTCACGGGCGAGGGCAGCGCCGGCGCGTCCTGCGCGCCGAGGCCGGCGGTCGACGACAACAGCAGGCAGAGCGTGATGGTCCGCATCGGGGCGACGATACCGCCGCGTCGGCAGCGTGCAGCGCGGCGGCGCGATGGATCGGTGCGCAAGTGCGGCGCCGATGGTTCCCCGGGCCGGACGCCATCGGGAGAACGGGCGGACCGAAGTGGTCCTGAGGTTCGATCGCTAGGCAACGCGCTGGGAGCGTCATCGTCCCGGCGCGCAGGAACCCCTTCCTTCCAGGGACGAACCGGGCACCGGCGACAGAACGGGTCGCGACCCCGTTCATTCCGCGGAGCGCCGCCCGCTGTGATACAAGACCCGGTAGCAGCAGGGCACCCGCAGGAGTCTCCCCTTCGCCCCAGGTGCTCTCAGCCAACTGCCACCGACTCGACGAAACACCCGAGATGTTCCCGATCCGCGCGCTCTGCTCCTTGTCGCTGCTCGCGTCCCTCCCGGGCCAGACCCCGCCACCGGACGCCGCCGCTGCCGCGACAGCTGCAACGCCCGCAACGGTGAGCGTGACCGGCCGCGTCCTCGCCTTCGACGGCGTCCCCGTCGTCGGCGCTGCGGTGTCCTGCGGCGACATCGATGCGCTGGTTACCGCCGACGTGCTGAAGTCCCCCGCCGCGACCACCGATGCGAGCGGGCAGTTCTCGTTCACGACGACCGTTGCCGAACACGACCTCGACCGGCTCCGTCTCCACATCGCCGCCAAGGGCATGGCATCGGTCACCCGCTCACTCGACCTGCATCCCGCCGCGAACGCGCAGGCCGCCGACAGCGATGCGAACGAACCGGATGCCGCGGCCGCGGCCGTGCCCGCACCGGCCAGGACAGTCGCGATCGGCGACCTCGTGCTGACCGCGGGGCAACAGCTGTTCGGCAGGGCCCGGGACGAATCCGGTCAGGCGATCGCGGGCGTGCGCGTCGTCGCCCGCGACTTCCTCGAAACGGGCAACGCGTTCCGCTCCGGCACGCACCATGGCTTCCATTGCGCCGCGCTGTCGAATGCGAGCGGCATCTTCCATCTGCCCTGCGCGTTGCCGGCCGGCATCGCGCTCGAGTTCTCGGCGGACGGCTACGGTCGGCAATGGCTGCAACCCGCCGCGGCCGGCACTCCGCTCGAGGTGACGATGGCGAAGACGGGCTGGATCCAGGGTCGGGTCCTCGACACCGAAGGCCACAGCATCGAGCACGCCGATGTGACGGTGAACTACGAACTGCGCGCGCCGGCCCGCGTGACCGTGACCGGCGCCGACGGCGGCTTTCGCATCCCGCTCGAACGGCCCGGCCGCTGGCGCATCCAGACGACGCTGCGCACCGACGCGCTGCAGGCCAGCGGTCACTCGCGCATCTTCACCGGGCCGCAGGAGAACCTCGAGATCCTGCTCGAGACCGAAGCGGTCGAGGCCACGACCGACACCATCGCGATCCGTGCGGTGACGCGGGACGGAGCGGTGCCTGTGCTGCGTTTCCTGGCCGCGGTGTCGTGGGAGGAGTACGCGGCCCGCAACCTCGGCTTCCGCGAGTTCCGCCTGCGTTCGCTGTTGCAGGCGGCGGCGCCGGCGGTGCAAGGAGTCGCGCAGGTCTCCGGCCCGGGCAAGAGCAAGACCGAGGTCGGCATCCTGCGCGTCATCGCCGACGGCTTCGCCCCGGCGACGGTTCTTGACCTGCCATGGCAGCAGCCCGAACCCGATCAGGCGGTCGAACCGGTCGTCGTCGAACTCGATCCCGAGGCCACGATCAGCGGCGTCGTTCGCGACGAGCTGAGCGGCAAGCCGATTGCCGGCGCGACGGTCTGGGCCGACCTCAAACCGCGTCCCAACGAGGGCTCGTTCAGCAAGACGCCGCGCCAGGGCATCGCGACCAAGGCAGACGGCAGCTTCACGATCGACGAGCTCGGCGAGGGCGAATGGCAGGTCTTCGTCGACGAACCGGGGCACCCCGAGACAGCACCGACCGACGTCGAGTTGACCACCGGCGAACACCGGACGGATCTCACGATCACGATGCCGAGCGGCGCCACGGTCCGCGGCCGCCTCGAAGGCATCGAACTCGGCGCCGGCGCCCACGTCTTCCTGGCGCCGATTCCAAGACAGGTCTTCGGCGCCAACATGGGCAGCTACTACGGCAACCGCCGCGGCGCCAAGGCCGAGGAACGCAGCGTCCCGGTCGCGGCCGACGGCGGGTTCGAGTTCACCGGCGTGCCGTTGGACAACCACCTGCTCGTCGTCAGGCTGCCCTCGGAGCCGCGCCGCGGTGGCGATCTCTACCTGCCGGTCGAGCCGTTCCGCGTGCGCGCCGCCGGCATCGACGGCCGCTTCGACTGCAGCCAGGACCAACCCGGCCGCCTCGCCGGCAGGATCACCTTCGCCCACGCCGACACCGCCTTCGAGAACCTCGTCGTCATCGCCGTGATCGCGGCCAACGGACAGATCACGCGACCCGTCAACCCCTACAACCAGAGCTACCCCGGACCGCGCTCCTTCGTCGAACCCGACGGCCGGTTCTCGATCCGCGTCGGCCCCGGGACCTATGCCCTGATGGTCGTCGATCTCAGGACGGCCATCGCCCTGCACTGCGATGACGAGCCCATCGAAGTCGCCACCGGCAAGTCGGTGGAGCGCGACATCGCGCTCGAACTAGCCCGGCTCGACCTCCGCCTGCAGCCGGCAGCTGCCGAGGCGAAGATGGCGGCGGTCGAACGCATCGAGGTCCGGTTCGTGCCGAAGACGATGAAGGCCCAGCTGAAGGCGATCCAGGGCAACGACCGCTACGACTCGCGCGGCGGGCTGCTCTGGAGTCGAGACACGACGACGCAATCGATCGTGCTGCCCGAAGGCACCGTCGTGCTGCTCGCGCGCAACGAGGTCGCGCAGCTCCGGACCGACCAACAGAAGTGGCAGAACGAACCGTTGGGTCGCGCCGAGTTCGAGATCTCGCTCGCGGACGGCGCCGTGCGCGAGTGCAACATCGAGGTCGGCGCCGAGCCCGCGATCCCCGGCGAGGCAGGCGAGGGCGAGAATGGCAACGGTGACGAGCCGGGCAAGGTCGACGAAGCCGGGGAGGCCATCGACCTGGTGGCGCCGGCGGCCGGCGGCCGCAAGCGCTGAACGCGACCTTGCCGGGCGCGACGAGAATCTCGGGTATCGTAAATTGGTCGCGACCATTTTACGATATGAACGATAATGGTCGCCCCAGCAGAGCAGCTGCCCCGTAGCCTCACGGCGGCGCTACATCGGCATCTCGCCGAGCTGCGGCAAATGGCCTTCGTCGTCGGCCCGCGCCAGGTCGGCAAGACCTCGGCGACCCGAACCCTGGTCGACGAGCAGCACTACCTCAATTGGGACGACGAGGACGATCGCGCTCTGATCACCAGCGGCCCCACCGCGATCGCGACCCACGTCGGTCTCGAGGAGCTGCACGCCGAACCCGTGGTGCTGGTCCTCGACGAACTGCACAAGTACCGGCGCTGGCGCACGATCCTCAAGGGTCTCTTCGACCGCCACGCCGCCGCGCTCCGGATCGTCGTGACCGGGAGCTCTCGACTCGACTTCTACCGCAAGGGCGGCGACAGCCTGATGGGGCGCTACTTCGTGTACCGCCTGCACCCGCTCAGCGTCGGCGAGCTGCTCGACGCCTCGGCGAGCGAGGAGCTGTTGCGGCAGCCTCGGTCGATCGACGCCGGCACCTGGGAACGGCTCTACTCGTTCGGCGGGTTTCCCGAGCCCTATCTGCGCGCCGACCGCCGGTTCTCGCTGCGGTGGCAGCGCCTGCGCATCGAGCAGTTGGTGCGCGGTGACGTGCGCGACCTCACCCGCATCCAGGACGTCGATCAGCTCGCCTTGCTGACTCGAGTGCTGGCGTCGCATTCGGGTTCGGCGGTCAACTACAGCAACCTGGCGAACGAGGTGCGGACCTCGGTGGACACCGTGCGGCGCTGGATCGACGCGCTGGAGTCGCTCTACCATGGCTTCGTCGTGCGACCGTGGCATCGCAACGTCGCCCGCTCGCTGCGCAAGGAACCCAAATGGTACCTGCGCGACTGGTCGGCGATCGAAGACCCGGGCGCGCGCG
>JAGQRA010000546.1 GCA_020425885.1 Planctomycetota bacterium
GAGGGCGACGCCGGCGCCCGCGAAGCCGCGCGCGCCGCGCTGCTCGCGGCCCACCCGCAGCACGCGACGGCGCTGCGCAACTGGCTGGTCGCCGCCGGCGTGTCGGTCGGCGACTGGCACACGGCGAACCCGGCCGCCGGCGCCCTCGGCGCGGCGGACGACACGCTGCCACGGCCGTTGGGCGACTACCTGCTGCAGCAGGTGATCGGCCGCGGCGGGTTCGGCACCGTCTACCGCGCCGCGCAGCAGCGGCCGATCGTGCGCGACGTCGCCATCAAGGTGCTCAACCCGGGCATGGACTCGCGCGAGATCCTGGCGCGCTTCACCGCCGAACGCGAGGCCCTCAACCGCATGGACCACCCCGGCATCGCGCGCCTGCTCGACGCCGGCGAGACGCCGCAGGGCCGGCCGTTCTTCGCGATGGAGCTGGTCGACGGGCCGCCGCTGATCACGTGGTGCCGCCGGGAGATGCAGTCGGTGCGGCAACGCATCGGGCTGTTCCTGAAGGTCTGCGACGCGATGCAGCACGCGCACCAGAAGTCGGTGCTGCACCGCGACCTCAGCTCGAGCAACGTGCTGATGCAGGAGAGCCCGGACCAGCTGCAGCCGAAGATCATCGACTTCGGCATCGCCAAGTCGCTCGCCGACCCGCTGCTGCAGGGCGGCGCGATGACGTTCCAGGGCACGCTGATGGGCACGCCCGAGTTCATGAGCCCGGAGCAGGCCGCCGGCCGCATCGGCGACATCGACACCCGCGCCGATGTCTACGCGCTCGGGGTCCAGCTCTACGAGTTGCTGACCGACAAGCTGCCGATCCCGAGCGTCGAGTTGCGCGCCCGCGGCCCGGCCGGCATGGCCGACATCATCCGTTCGCACGTGCCGGCACCGCCTAGCACCGTGGCACCGCCGGAGCGCCAGGCCGCACTGCGCGGCGACCTCGACGCCATCACCATGCGGGCGATCCGCAAGCAACGCGAGGAGCGCTACGGCAGCGTCGCCGACCTCGCCGCCGACATCCGCCGGCATCGCGCCCACGAACCGGTCGAGATCGCCGTGCAGTCGACCTGGTATCGGCTGCGCAAGTTCGTCCGCCGCCACCGCACCGAGAGCATCGCGATCGCCGTCGTGACCCTGACGTTGCTCGTCACCACTGCCGCGCTGTCGTGGGCATTGCTGACCAAGAACGCGGCCCTCGAGGACCTCGAGCGCAAACGCCAGGAGATAGAACGGCGCGCCGACGAGGGTTTCCGGCTGCTGGCCAACGAGGACCGCTTGCGCGCCGCCATCGCCAGTGCCCGTGAGCTGCCGCCGCCGTGGCCCGAGAACCGCGCGGCCCATGTCGACTGGCTCAACACCCACGGCGTTCCGCTCGCGGAGGAGAAGCTCAAACTCGAGACCAAGATCGAAGAGCTCGAGACCCGGCCGCGATCAGCGGATGGCCGCTTCGAGGACATCGTCGATCAGAACCTCTACTCGGCGCTGCAGCGACTCGGCACGGCCCTGGCCGAGTTCACCGCCTACCGCGGGCCGCTCGAGCGCGTGCGCCGGGACCTCGCGCTGCTCGACCAGATCATCGCGCCGGAACTCGAGCGCAACCGCGATCGCTGGCAACGCACGATCGACGACGTGCGCGCGGCCTACCGCGGCCTCACGCTGCGGCCGATGCCGGGACTCGTGCCGATGGGCCAGAACCCGACCTCGGGGCTGTTCGAATTCCGCGACCTGAAGAGTGACCCGGGCGACGGCTCCGGCATCGTCTTCGTACTGATCCCGGCCGGCACCTTCCGCATCGGTTCGTTCCGCGGCGAACCGGGCCTGGCGCAGAACGACCCGATGGCAGCGGACGACGAACTGCACGGCACGCTCACCAGCCTCGATGACTTCATGCTGGCGCGCACCGAGCTGACGCGGGCGCAATGGAGCGCGCTCACCGATACCGCCGTCCCCGACCCGGGCACGGCCGAGTTACCGATGACCGGCATCGACTGGCACAGCGCACGCGCGGCCCTGCGCACCTACGACCTCGATCTCCCGACCGAGGCGCAATGGGAATACGCCTGTCGGGCGACGACGACGACGCCATGGTCCTGCGGCCCGAACTCAGCGGTCACCGGCTACGGCTGGTTCGGCGAGCGCCCGCAGGCCGTGGCCCGACTGGCGGCGAACCGCTGGGGCCTGTTCGACATGCACGGCAACGTCGCCGAATGGTGCCGCGACGCGAGACTGCCGTACGACGCCTTCGCCGCGGCCACCGGCGACGGACTGCGCCGCGACCCGAACGCCGGCCCGGACACCCTGCGGATCGTCCGCGGCGGCGCCTGCTACCACGGGCCGAAGGCAGCCCGCTCCGCCGCCCGCGACGCCCACCTGCCGACGGCGCGCGACGCCGGCATCGGCCTGCGCCCCATCAGGTACTGACGGTGCCAGGACCAAAACCCACCGGTTGGTCTTGGTCCTGGCACCGTTAGTTCATCCCTAGCGCGCGGCGTACGGCCTCGAGGTCGACCCCGCCGCCGGCGAAGTCGTCGAAGGCCTTGCCGGCCGGCTTGATCATGTGCGCGGCGATGAACGGAGCACCTTCTTCGGCTCCCTGCTGGCCGTCCTTGAAGCAGCACTCCCATTCGATCGTGGCCCAACCCTCGTAGCCGTACTTCGTCAGCAACGTGAAGATGCCGTTGAAGTCGACCTCGCCGTCACCCGTCGAGCGGAAGCGGCCGGCGCGTTCCTGCCACGGCTGATAGCCGCCATAGACACCGACCCGACCGTTGGGGCGGAACTCGGCGTCCTTGACGTGGAAGGCCTTGATGCGATCGTGGTAGAGATCGATGTACTCGAGGTAGTCGAGCTGCTGCAGCACGAAGTGGCTCGGATCGTAGAGCAGGCAGGCGCGCGGGTGACCGTCGACCTTGTCGAGGAACTCCTCGTAGCTGGCGCCATCATGGATGTCCTCGCCCGGATGCGCCTCGAACGCGCAGTGGACACCGCACTCGTCGGCATGATCGAGGATCGGCCGCCAGCGGCGGGCCAGTTCCTTGAAGCCCTCCTCGACCAGACCTGCCGGCCGCTGCGGCCACGGGTAGACGGTGTGCCACATCAACGCCCCGGGGAACGTCGGCATGACGTCGAGCCCGAGATGGCGACTCGCCTCGAGGCAGTATTTGACCTGTTGGGTGCCGTACTCGCACATCGCCTCGGCGGTGTCGACGCCATCGGGCGCGAAGCAACGGAACATCGACACGTAGGCCGGATGCACGGCGACGAGCTGGCCCTGCAGGTGGGTGCTCAGCTCGCTGATGGCGACGCCGTTCGCCGCGGCCGCGCCGGCGAGTTCCTCGCAGTAGGTCTTGCTCTCCGCAGCCAGCTTCAGGTCCATGCAGCGACCGTCCCAGGACGGCACCTGCACGCCGGTGTAGCCGAGCCCGGAAGCCCAGCCGCAAGCCGTGTCGAACTTGTCGAGCGGCGCATCATCGCTCATGAACTGCGCCAGGAAGATGCCGGGACCCTTCATCATCGTGTTGCTTCGGTGTCGGAGAATCGGTGGTCGGAAGACTCGTTGTTGCCTGCCACGCCTAGCCTATCGCGGCACCTTGACCCAGCCACCCGTCTTCGCCGCCGCCATCGTCGCCTCGAGCACGGCCTGCACGGCGACGCCGTCGCGGAAATCGGGCGCGAACGCAGCGCCGTCGGCCAGCGCCAGCACGAAATCGGCGAGGTGGTGCACGAAGGTGTGCTCGTAGCCGACGATGTGACCGTCCGGCCACCAGTTGGCGGCATAGGGATGGGCGGCGTCCATACACATGATCGTCCGAAAGCCCCGGGTGTCGCCGCCGTCGGCGAACGTGAAGAACTCGAGTTCGTTCATGCGCTCGAGGTTCCAGCGGATCGAGCCCTGGCTACCCGAGATCTCGACGCAGTTGTAGTTCTTGCGGCCCGGGGCCACGCGCGTCGCCTCGAAGGTCCCGATGGCGCCGCCCTTGAACTTGGCCAGGAAGCAGAACGCGTCGTCGACGTCGACCTTGCTCGTGCCCTTGCCCGAACCATCCGGCCGCGACTTGGTGAAGGTCTGCTGCACGCCGCACACCGATTCGAACTCGAGGCCGGTTAGGGCGCGCGTCAGGTCGATCAGGTGGGCGTTGAGATCGCCGTGGGCGCCGCTGCCGCAGGTCTTCCGGCTGGTGCGCCAGCTCGCCGGCACCGACGCATCGCTGAGCCAATCCTGCAGGTAGACCGCGCGCACCTGTCGGACCTCGCCGATGTCGCCGCGCGCGATCATCGCCGCCGCCAGCTTCGTCACCGGGGCGCGACGGTAGTTGTGCCACAGGCCGACCCGGACCTTCTGCTTCTTCGCCAGCTCGGCCATCGCCTTGGCCTCGGTCAGGGTCATCGCCAGCGGCTTCTCGCACAGCACGTGCTTCTTCGCCCGCAGCGCCGCCATCGCGATCGGATGATGGCTGTCGTTGGGCGTGGCCACGTCGATCAGGCCGATCGCCGGATCGGCGAGCACGGCGGCGAGGTCGACCGTGGCCGCCTCGAATCCGAGCTTGTCCGCGGCCGCGGCGGCCCGGCCCTGGTCGCGGCCGACGATGATCTTCGGCACGACGGCGAACGGCAGGTCGAAGAAGTGGTTGACCTGGCGGTAGGCGTTGCCGTGGGCCCGCCCCATGAAGGCATGGCCGACCATGGCGATGTTGAGGACGGGCTTGTCGCCACTGCTACGTGCGTTCGGCTGCGAGGAGAGGCTCATCGCCGCGAAGATAGTCCGCGCCGACGCCGTCGCCAGCCTTATCGCGAACCGCCGAACAACACGCGCACGTTGCGATCGTTGGTGCCGGCCAACCCCCAGCCGAGGAACAGGTCGAGCACGCCGTCCCGGTTCCAATCGCCGACGTCCAACGCCAGGGCCGCATCGCGATCACCGAGCCGCGCCGGCGAGACGAACTCGGCTTCGCCGAAGACGCCCGGTTCCTCGCTGAGGTAGAAGGCGAGCGCGGTGCTGCGCTCGCTCGTGAGGTTCAGGCTCTCGACGGCCACGATCGCATCGACCGCACCGTCGCCGTTGACATCCGCCAGTCGCAACACGGTCGGCCGGCCCGGCGCCAGGGCGCGCGGCGAGGACAAGGCCTCGAGGAAGGCGCCGACCTCGACCTCGCCGGGCGCCGGCGTCGGCAACGCGATGTTGCGGAACAGTCGCAGCGCATCGTCACCGTCACAGGCCACGAGCAGGTCGACGAGCCCGTCGCGATCGAAGTCGCTGGCGGCAACGCGCATCGGATGGCTGCCGGCCTGCAACGCCTGCGGCCCACCCGGCTGCGCGCTGGCCTCGAAGTGATCCTGCTCGGGCGTCGCGCCGGCGACGTAGCGGAAGAAGCGGACATGATCGCCATCGGCACCGCCCGGCACCGCCGCTTCCGGAATCGCCATCGCGAGCTCGAGCACCCGCGGCCCGGTCGCGGTCTGCGCGAAATCGCCGAGCGAGAAGGACGTCGCCTTGCCGTGGGTCAGCGTCGCGACCGTCGGTTCGAAGAACGGCAGCTCCGTCGCGGCAGGGGTCCGTTTGCCGCGCATCAGCACCAGCATGGCGTCGTCGACTGCCGGCGACGGCACGTCGAACAGCAGCATGGCCACGACATCGTTGGTGCCGTCACCATCGACATCGGCGATGACGATCTGGGTCTCGGCCCTGAGCTGGGCGGTCCGCAGCACCGGGTTGGGGCTGATCGCGCGCAGTTCACCGCTGAGGCGATGCCAGCGCTGTTCGGCGTCTTCGGCGGGGTACCAGATGCCGAACTTCGAGTCGGTGCGGAGGTAGCACAGACTCTCCACCGCCCCCTCCGGCCCCGGCACCAGGCTCACGGTCGGCGGCAGCAGCCCGGGCGAGATCAGCTCGAGTCCGGCCCGCGGGAAGCCACCGAAGCCGTCGTTGCCGAGCAGCGTCACGGCATTGCCGTGGGCCACGGCGAGGTCGCGCAGACCGCCGGCGCCGGCCACGGCCTCGGCGCTCCAGTTGCCGCCGACGATGGCCTCGATCGGGGTCGCCAGATCGGCGCCGCCGTCCGGCGTCAGCAGCAGCGGGTCGGGGCCGTTGGGGTAGATCAGCAGCGTCGACAGCCGCCGCTCGCGTTCGCCGGCGATCTCGCTCTCGTGCACCGCGAAGATGGCCTTGGCATCGCCGAACTGCGACGGGAATGCCCGACCGAAGTGCAGCGAGTCGAAGTGCCGCGGCTTCTCGCCGCCGATCTCGACGCTGCCCGGCAGACCTTCGACCTTGACCCCGTTGAAGCGCCCCATGGCGATCGACGCCAACGCGGTCGGGCTCGGGTCGCTGCGGATCGCGCCCACCAGCTCGAGCGAGTTGGCACCGTCGAGGTCGGCGACGATGCTGACGCCGAGCGGATCGACCGGCAATGCCTGCACGTTGGCCAGCGTCGGCGCGGCGTAGGTCCGTGACGACTGGTGCAGCACGGCAACCGTCGGCGGCGTCGTCGCCGACGCGAGCGCGATGCCCGCGAACACGATGGCCAGCGACTGCGCCGGTCCGTTGCCGCAGGCATGCAACCCGACCGCTGGCGAATTGGGATCCGCGGTGTAGTTGGACACGGTGAAGTCGAGCGGAATGCCGGCGTCGAAATCGCCGTCACCATGACCGAAGGCGACGTCGAGCTCGAGGCTCGTGCCGTCGACCGCGGCGATGTCGAGGTGTCCGTCGCCATCGAGATCGGCGACCTCGACCGCCTCGTAGGCGAAGGGGCGCAGGTTGACCGGTCGCGGCGCGGCGAAGGCCGGTTGGCCGATGGCGGTCGGCCGCGCCAGCAGGACCTGCGGCAGGGTGCCGACCGGAGCCAAAGGCCCGGGCACGAGCAGCAGATCGGCGAGGCCGTCGCCGTCGAAGTCACCGACCATGCCCTTCGTCATGCCGGCGCTGCCGCCGACGCGGTGCACGGCCCCCAACGGCGCCGCCGGCGGCGCCTGCCCGAGCACGACGTGGTGCACCGCCGTGGCCGTGCCCTCGTTGACGAGGAACAGGTCCTTGATCGAGTCGCCGTCGAAATCGGCGACGCAGAGGTCGCGCGGGTTGCGTTCGGCCGGGACCTCGCGGTCGCCGATCCGACGCCGCGCGCCGAAGCGCAGGAACATGCCGTTCTGGCCGAGCAGCAGCTGCAGGAACCCGACCCCGGACTCCTCGGTCAGCACCGCGAAGTCGATGGCACTCTCGGGCCCGGTCGTCGCATCGAGCGTGATCGGGGCCACGGCCACCGGGAACTGATCGAGCACGATGCCGCGCGGACCGAAGAACGGATGCGGATTCGAGAACAGATAGTCGGGGTTGGCGACGACCTCGGCGCGGACGCCATCGAGCTGGGTGCGCAGCACGATGTCGACCTGCCCCGGCCGGCCGTCGGGCGAAGGCGGCATGCGGAACACGAGCCGATCGCCGGCCGACAGCTGCTCGCGGAAGTCCTCGCGCGGCAGCGTCGTGATGCGCCCGCCCTTGGCGAACGACAGCTCGACGGCGTCGAACTGCAGCGGCGACGGACTCTGCGTGAAGTCGTACGGCACCAGCGCCGTGCCGATCAGGGTGACGAGGTTGCCGCCGGTGGTCACGCCCTGACTCGGCAGCGCCATCGTGATCTCGGGTCGGTAGTAGACCTTGACGGAGGTCGACTCACCCGAAGCCGTGTCGCGCACGAACAGCCAGGCGCCGTCGGGGAAGGTGTTGCCGGGAACGGTCGCGCCGACCAACGCCTCGCCATCGGTCGCCGTCGCCGACGCCTCGAGGCCGGTGCAGACGCGCGTCACCCGGGCCGGCAACCCGGAGCCATCGCTCTGCAGGGGATCGCGCGTCTCGACCAGCATCTGCAGGTTGTTGGCATCCACTGACTGCAGGCCGCTCACGCGCAGCACGACCTCCTGACCGAACGGCGAGATGAGCAGCCCCGACTGTCCCGGCTCGAGCTCGAGCCGGGCGCGCGGCTGCCGCGCCAGCACGACCGCGACCGGCTCGGCGATCGGTTGGTCATCGACGAGCACGGCGAGCCGAGCCTCGATGTCGCTCGCGGTCGGGTCGCTGACCTCTTCGAGGATGTCCTCGGTGTCGACGACGAAGGTGATCGACGTCGAACCGCCCTGGCCCAGCGCCACCGGCGACTTCTGTTCGGCCTTCCTGCCGAGCGCCTCGATCGAGACGCGCAGCCGCGCCGAGGCCGGGATCTGCGCGTTGGTGACGATGACCGATCGCGTCGTATTGGCCGCGGGCACCAACGGCAGCAGCGGCGGCAGGCTCAGCTCGGGCGGCCGCACTTCCGCCTTGGCGCCGCCGTTCTGATTGGAGGCGATGCCGGTGATGAGCCCGGCGCCACAGCCGGACAGCAGGGTCGAGGCGGCCAGCACGACCGCGGCCTGAAGTGCGAGTGAGACGGAGCCCATGGGCTGACAAGTCTACCCGGTGAAGCGCAATCAGGGCGGCGCCGGCGAATCGTCGATGGCGCCGCGCCCAGGCGGTCGGGCCTCAGCTGCCGATGGTCAGCTGCAGACCGTTGCTGCTGACGACCGCCCATGGCGTCTCGAACGTCACCGACTGCACGTAGATGTTCAGGCCGCAGAAGGCCGCGCTGTTCGGCAGCGGCACCACCGTCGACCACGAGCCGCCGAACGGCAGCCCGAGCATGGCCACGGTCGGGTTGACGTGCTGGAAGCAGGTCCACGGCGGCTGCAGGATTGCCGTCGGAAACGTCGGACTCAATCCGATCAACGTCATGCCGGCGGTCGCACAGGGGCTGGCACCGGTGGTGACGATCTCGAGCGCCTCGCCGAGCACCGGGAAGTCGGCATCGACGTGCAGCATCGGGAACGGCGCGCACGGGCTGGCACAGGGCGCGCCATACTCCACCTTGTTCGCACAGGTCGGGCACGGCAGCGACGCGCCGACATCGTAGTGGACATCGCCGTTCCAGATCCGCGGCGAGAACAGCCCGGTCCACGGCACGTTCTGCGCCGCCCCGAACAGGAACTGGACCTCGGTCCTGGAGGTATGCAGCACCGGCGGTGCGCCGATGCCGTTGGTGTAGCGGGCCTTGACACCGACATACTGGACCGCGATGCCGTGGACGCCGAACGGCAGGAACACGCCGCCGGGGAAACAGACGTGCGAGCGCTGGTCGACGCCGCGGGCGACGATCGGTCCGCTGCTCGATGGACCGGTCCAGTTGCCCAGCGTCGTGGTGTTGGTCCCGGCGGTGTAGCCGCCGGCGACGGTCAGGATGTTGATCGTGCCGGCCGTGCCGACGACATCGCCGAGATTGAGATCGAGGCTCTTGATGGTGATGCCGGTCGGCGACGACACGGCCAGGTCGAAGAAGACCTGACCGCCGACGGCGCCGCCGTTGTTGCTGGCGTAGGTCGTGGTCAGCGGGGATTGCGCCACCGGCGCGGCGGCGAAGAGGAAGGTGGCGACGACGGCGGCGGGCAGCAGTCGCTGGATGCGGGTGGGTCGTGGTTGTGCGATCATCGAGGCCTTTCTTGTTCATGGGCGCGGAAGTGCGCCCATTACTGATTAACCGAGAAGGCCCCGACCGGACAACGATCGCCTCGAGAATGAAGCCCCTGACCCGACCCGGCGTGCTGCTCTTGGCCTTCGCGCTGTCGTGCTGCGCGACTCCCGATCCGACCCCGAAGCGTGAGGAGTGGTTCGAACTGCGCGGCGGCCTGGCGCGGTCGGCGGCGGTCTTCGAACGGACCCGACATGGCCGGGTCGCGTTCCTCGGCGGTTCGATCACCTTCAATCCCGGTTGGCGCGAACAGGTCTGCGACTACCTCAGGCAGCGGTTCCCGGACACCGAGTTCGAGTTCCTCGCCGCCGGCATCCCGTCCACCGGCTCGACGCCGGGCGCCTTCCGCCTCGCCCGCGACGTCCTCGGCAACGGCACGGTCGACCTGCTGTTCGAAGAAGCCGCGGTCAACGATTCGACCAACGGCCGCACCGACCTCGAGCAGGTGCGCGCCATGGAAGGGATCGTGCGCCACGCGCGCCGGCACAACCCCGACCTCGACCTGGTGCTGCTGCACTTCGTCGACCCGGACAAGATGCGCATCTACCGCCAGGGCAAGGTGCCGGCGGTGATCCGCAATCACGAACGCGTGGCCGCGCACTACGCGCTGCCCTCGCTCGATCTCGCCCGCGAGGTCACCGACCGCATCGATCGCGGCGAGTTCACCTGGCGCGACGACTTCCGCGACCTGCATCCGTCGCCGTTCGGTCAGCGGATCTACTCGCGCGCGATCTGCCGGATGCTCGAGGCCGCCTGGGCGCATGCCGAGCCCCGGCCGCGCCCGACCATCGAGCCGCTCGACCCGTTCTGCTACGACCGGGGGCAGCTGCTGCCACCGACAGCCGTGACGACGCTCGCGGACTTCGAGGTGCAGGAACGTTGGCGGAACGAGGTCGGCGGCAGCACTCGCGCCGGCTTCGTCGACGTACCGATGCTGGTCGGCACGCGACCGGGCGCGAGCTTCACCTTCGCCTTCGCGGGCCGCGCGGTCGGCCTGTTCGTCGCCGCCGGGCCCGACGCCGGCGTGATCGAGTACCGCGTCGACGACGGCCCTTGGCGCGAACGCGATCTGTTCACGCGTTGGAGTCGCGGGCTGCACCTGCCGTGGCTGTACGTGCTCGCGGCCGAGCTGCCTGGCGATCGCCGGCACCTGCTCGAGGTCCGCATCGCCGACCGCCACGATCCGGCGAGCAAGGGGCACGCCTGCCGCATCGCGCAGTTCGCCGTCAACGGCAGCTGAACGGGGTGCCTGCCCGCGGCACCGCGGCCTGATCTTCCAGGCCAACTGTTGCGGGTTCGACCGCCGGCATGCGCTCGACTCGAAGCCGCACCGCCGCGGCATGAGACGAACCATGACGATGAGCCAAGCCGAGAACAGGACCTCACCCCGCCACGACACCATGAGCACGATCGCGAGCGCGATCGCCCTCGCCGCCCTTCTCGGCGCTTGCCAGACGCAAGCGGCGAGCGAACAGCGGCCGACACCGGGCCTCGGATCGCTGTTCGATGCGAAACCCGAGACCGAGCTCGAGGCCACCGACGCGGTGACCCTGTGCGCCACCACCACGACCGCGCCTTCGCCTGGCGACGAGCGCGACCTGGCCAATGGCGACCTCGAATACCCTCGCCGGACCCCGCCGATGGCGACCGGTGCTCGGCTCGAATCGTACGCGCAGAGCCCGGCGGGCCCGGCGACCGACGATCCGCTGCGGGTCACCGCCGGCATCGGTCTCGGCACCTACGAGTCGTCGGCCGGCCTGTTCCTGCGCGGCGACGGCGCCTACACGGTCGACGGTCCCTGGGCTGTCGGCGGGGATCTCTGGCTCGGGTTCTCCGGTGACGGCACGCAGTTCCGACTGTCGCCGTATGCGGAGTACACCAGCCAACTCAATGCCACGACCGAACTCCGCAGCCGCGCCGGCCTCGACATCTACAACTTCGGCGGCGATCGCGTGTCCTACACCGGCTTCGGCCTGCGCGCCGGCGCCACCGTCGAACACGACCTCGCCGACCAGCTCGGGCCGCGGTGGTCCGCGATCGGCGCGGCCAACCTCGGCTTCCTCAGCGGTGATCTCGAGGTCGATCTGCCGGCACCGTTCGGCACGGTGAGCAAGTCCGAGACGATGGTCACGTTCGACCTCGAACTCGGCGCCAGGTACGAACTCGAACAAGGCGGTCAGGTCGGCGCCTCGCTCTACTTCCAGAGCTTCGACCAGGGCGACTTCGTCGGCATCTTCGGCACCTACACCTTCTGAGCATCGCCGCAGCTCGCCGGCGCGGCGCTCACTCGCCGAGCCCGGACCAACGGAATGGTGTTGCCGTCGCGGCTGCCCGACGGTGATCATCTGCGCCCCATGGCCGACCCATCCGCTCTCGACCCTCGCCTGCAGGCGATCCGTGACTTCAGGGGCACCTACCCGCGCCAGCTGTGGTGGCTGTTCCTGTCGGAGATGTGGGAGCGCTTCTGCTTCTACGGCATGCGCGGCGTGCTCACGGTCTTCATGATGGACCAGCTCGGCATGCTCGAGAAGGAGGCCAACCTCCAGTACGGCGCCATCCAGGCCTTCGTCTACGCGATGACCTTCGTCGGTGGCTTCTTCGCCGACAAGATCCTCGGCTTCCGCCGCTCGATCGCGTGGGGCGGTCTGCTGATGGTAGTCGGCAGCTTCACCGTCGCCGCCGGGATCATGAGCGCCGACGCGCCCAGGGACCTGTTCTTCCTCGGCACCTCGATCTCGATCGTCGGCACCGGCTTCTTCAAACCGAACATCTCGGGCGTCGTCGGTCTGCTCTACCACGACGGCGACCACCGCCGCGACGCCGGCTTCAGCCTGTTCTACTCCGGCATCAACCTCGGGGCGCTGCTCGGCGGCTACCTCTGCGTCGCGCTGGGCAAGGCCTACGGCTGGGAATGGTCCTTCATCTCGGCCGGCCTGGCGATGGTGTGTGGCGTCACCGTGTTCGGCCTGACCGCGCACACCCTCGGCCCGCTCGGCTACTCGCCGCTGACACCCGAGGGGGAGACGCCGGCGAACTCGGCGCGCCTGAAGGTGCTCGGCGTCTACGCCGGCTCGCTGCTGTCGGTGCCGCTGATCCTGATCCTCGTCAGCAAGGCCGAGTACAGCGACGCCTTCATGTACACGGTCGGGCCGCTGGCGCTGATCTACTTCTTCTGGGACATGCGCACCTGCAGCAAGGTCGAGGTCCAGAAGCTGCTCGCGGCGCTGATCTTCATCGTCTTCTCGGTCTTCTTCTGGGCCTTCTACGAGCAGAGCGGCGGCTCGCTCGCGATCGTCGCCGAGAAGTACACCGACCCGACGAACATCGCCGGGATCCGCGTCGACCCGATCGAGGTCAACAACTCGTCGAACGCGCTGTTCGTGATGGTGCTGAGCCCGGTGGTCGGCTGGCTCTGGCTGAAGATGAAGAAGGCGGAGCCGGGAACCACGGTCAAGTTCGGCCTCGGCTTCCTGTTCCTCGCCGCCGGCTTCGCCGTGTTCCACAGCCTGATCGACTTCGTCGGCCCCAACGGCAAGACGTCGCTGTTCGTGTTCACGATGGCCTGGCTGGTGACGACGATCGGCGAGCTATGCCTGTCGCCGATCGGCCTGTCGGCGATGACCCGGCTGGCGCCGAAACGCATGTTCGGCATCATCATGGGGCTCTGGTTCCTGGCGAGCGCCTACGGTCAGTACCTGGCCGGCATCCTCGGCGCCGGCATGGCCCCGGACGACGAGGGTGCACCGGCGCTCGAGCGGCTGCGCGGCTACACCGACGGCTACTGGCAGCTGACGATCTGGGCCGTGATCCTCGGCGTGCTGCTGATCGCGATCAGCCCGCTGGTGCGCAAGCTGACCCACGAAGAGAGCTGACACGCCACGACCTCGCGATCCGCGACGTCCTGACCCGGCGCCGAATCCCTGGCGATTGTTCGGCACCGAACTCCTATCCTCTGATCGACACCCGCCAGCGCGGATTCGTGACAGGGTGTTCGAGGAGATCGTCGTGAGGAATGCGTGGGTTTTCGGTCTGTTCTTGATCCTGTCCGGCTGTTGCAACTGCGGCCACCACCCTCATCCACACGCTGCCGGCGACCCCGGGAGAACGATCGGCGCGAGTGCGAGGAATCGGATGTTCGCCCCGACGACCCCCGCCAACATCCTGCGCCACAACGGCGCGGAGATCGTCAACCCGACAATCGGCACGATGGTCATGACCGGCGATCGGGTCGCTCTGAACCTGTCCTACCAGAACGACCAGGGCGCGACCGTCTACGTCCACTTCATCGACGGTGATGTCAATGACGGGCCCGCGACCGGAACCGTGCAACAGGACAAGCACCGTTACTTCTTCACCGAATCCCACTCGGTGCTCCACTTCCAGAGGCGGAACCCCCTCTCGTTCAAGTACCACCTTCCGCTCTGGGACGGCACCGTCGATCACAAGGTCGCGGCAGTACCGAAGGACATGGACTACGACCTCCGCGGCAGCGCGATCGACGACAAGGACTACGTCATCATCGGCGCCAGGACCACGCCGATGATGATCGACGCCCTGACCCCACCCGACCCTCCGGTGCGGCTCTGGAAGATCAAGGTGAAGGAGCTCGAGGAGAAGATCCCGCGCAACTGATCGGCATCTTTCAGCGAGCTGATCGCAACCTGGCCCCGATCAGATCGCGGGCGACGCGAAACCCGATGTCCCGCGCGTACATCGCCGCCGCCGCCTCGCCGCGAGCCGCCGATCGCGAGGTCAGCACCGGCCTGGCGAAGCTGCCGCCGCGCAGCACCTTCTTGCCCTCGGAAGCGCCGCTCGTCGTCTGCGCCCCCTCGTAGTCGAGGTACTCGTCGGCGCACCATTCGGTGACGTTGCCGTGCATGTCGAACAGACCGAACGGGTTGGCCAGGTAGCTGCCGACCGGCGCCACCGCAGCCGCGCCATCGCTGGTCCGGAGCCACCTGGTATCGGACTCGGCATGCGAAACGCGTCCCCGTAGACACGCGAGATCGACGAGGTTGGCGTGCCGGCGCAGCTGCGCGTCGTCGAAGTCACACGACCACAGCCCCTCGGTTCCCCCGCGCGCGGCGTACTCCCATTCGGCCTCCGACGGCAATCGCAGCCCCGACCGGCGAGCCGTGGCCGTGGCGGCGAACCATGACACATTGGTGACCGGC
>JAGQRA010000547.1 GCA_020425885.1 Planctomycetota bacterium
ATGTAGGCGAAGACCTTGTGCGAGGCCAGCTTGGTGACGGCCTGCTGGTCGACGAGGGCGATCAGCTCGGCGAGGCGGTCGGGCGTGAGCGGCAGATCGCGCAGCGCGAGCTTGCGTTCGCGAACGGCCTGCAGCACGTCGGTCATGACCCAGTTGCTCGCCGTCTTCGCATCGGTTCCGGATGCGACGACGGCCTCGAACCAATCGCCGAGCTCGCGGTCCTGGGTGAGCACGCCGATGTCATAGTCGGGCAGGTCGTACTGCCGCGCGAAGCGGACGCGGCGGGCTGCCGGCAGCTCGCCGAGCGATCGCCGTTGTTCGTCGATCAGTGCCGGCTCGATGACCAGCGGCGGCAGGTCGGGATCGGGGAAGTAGCGATAGTCGGGCGCGGACTCCTTGCTGCGTTGCGAGCGCGATTCGCCGCGCTCGTCGAGCCAGCCCCGGGTCTCGGCCGTGACGCGACCGCCGGCGGCGAGGATGGCAGTCTGGCGGCGGACCTCGTACTCGAGCGCGCGCTGCACCATCTAGATCGAGTTGAGGTTCTTCAGTTCGACCTTGGTGCCGAACTCGGTCGTGCCATGCGGCATCAGCGAGATGTTGGCATCGCAACGCATCGAGCCCAGCTCCATGTCGCAGTCGCTGACGCCGGCGAAACGCAGGATCTCGCGCAGATTGGTCAGGAAGGCGTGGGCCTCGGCCGGGTCGCGCAGGTCCGGTTCGGACACGATCTCGATCAACGGCACGCCGGCGCGATTGAGGTCGACGAGGGTGCCGGCGTCGGTGTGGGTCAGCTTGCCGGCATCTTCCTCGAGGTGGATCCGATGCAGGCGACAGCTGCGGTCGCCGTCGAGCATCACCTGGCCTCCGCGGCAGAACGGTTGTTCGAACTGGCTGATCTGGTAGCCCTTCGGCAGGTCCGGGTAGAAGTAGTTCTTGCGCGCGAATTGCGACCGCGGCTGCACCGCGCCCTCGAGCGCGAGCGCGGCGCGCACCGCCAGCGCCACGGCCTGGCCGTTGGGACGCGGCAGCACGCCGGGCAGGCCGAGATCGATCTCGTGCACGCGGGTGTTGGGGTCGCCGAGCGAGTCGACCGGGGCCGGCGAGAACAGCTTGCTCCGGGTCGCCAGCTGGACGTGGACCTCGAGGCCGATCACGGTGGTGTAGGCGATCACGGCAGTGGCCTCCGCAGATGGTGGTCGGTGGCCCGCTGGTAGCAGGCTGCCGTGGCCAGCAGCAGATCGTCGCCGTGTTCGGGCGCCATCAGCTGCATCCCGATCGGCAGGCCCGACTCGTGCGGCGCGCACGGCAGCGACAGCGCCGGGATGCCGGCGAGGCTGGCCGGTACGGTGAGGGCATCGCAGAGGTACATCGCCAACGGGTCGTCGATGCGGCTGCCGCGCGCGAACGGCGGCACCGGCGAGGTCGGGCTGAGCAGGAGATCAACCTCCTCGAAGGCGCGGGCAAAGTCCCGACGCAGCAGGTCGCGGGCACGGCTCGCCCTACCATAGAACTCGTCCTGGTAGCCGTCGCGCAGCGCGAAGGTGCCGAGCAGGATGCGCAGCTGGACCTCGTCGCCGAAGCCCGAGGTCCGCGTCGCCGTCATCATGGCCTCGACACGGCCAGCGCCTGATCGCCGTCTGCCGAAGCGGACGCCATCGTAACGGGCGAGGTTGGACGAGGCCTCGGCCGTGGCCACGAGGTAGTAGATCGGCACGGCATGTTCGACCATGGGCAGCGAACACTCGAGGATCTCGGCGCCGAGCGCGCGCAGCTCGTCCGCAGCCTGCTGCAGCGAAGCCACGATCGCGGCATCGACGCCGTGACCGACCAGTTCCCCGGGCAGGCCGATGCGCAGGCCGGTGAGGTCGCGCCGCGGCTCCGGGATCGGGCCGGGGGGCGAGGCGATGCTGGTCGGATCGCGTTCGTCGAGACCTTGCACGACCGTGAGCCAGAGGGCGAGGTCTTCCGCCGTGCGGGCGCAGGCGCCGACGCAATCGAGCGAGCTGGCGTAGCTGATCAGGCCATAGCGGCTGACGCGGCCGTAGGTCGGCTTGAGACCGGTGATGCCGCAGAACGCCGCGGGCTGGCGCACCGAGCCGCCGGTATCGCTGCCGAGTGCGATCGGGCACAGGTCGGCGGCGACCGCGGCGGCCGATCCGCCACTGCTGCCGCCCGGCACGAGACTCGCGTCCCAGGGGTTCGCCGTCGGACCGAAGGCCGAGTTCTCGGTCGTGCTGCCCATGCCGAACTCGTCGAGGTTGGTGCGGCCGAGTGGCACGGCGCCGGCGCGCTCGAGGAGCTCGAGCACCGTCGAGGTGTAGGGCGACACGTATGGCTCGAGCAGGCGGCTGCCGGCTGTCGTCTGCTCACCGCGGCGAACGATGTTGTCCTTCCATGCGATCGGTACGCCGGCGAGTGGGCCGAGTTCGCGGCCGGCGCGGCGGTCGGCGTCGACGGCTTCCGCGGCCTGCATCACCGCGTCGGGCCTCACGCCGAGGAAGGCGTGGAGCTCGGCGTCGCGATCGCGGATGCGCGCGAGGAAGCAGCTAGCCACTTCGGCGGCAGTCAATTCTCCGGTGCGGACCGCAGCGGCGATCCACGTGGCCGAGCGTTGCCAGAGGTCGGTCATGCGTCGACGACCCGGGGAACCAGGAACATGCTGGCGACCTGCTCGGGGGCATTGCCGAGCGCGGCCTCGACCTCGAGAACCGGTCCCGGCTCGTCATCGCGCGGTCGCAGGACGGGCTCCGCAAGCGGAGCGCGCGCGACCCTCCCTTCCTCGCTGGCATCGACGCTGCGCAGAGCCGCAAATGCGCTGACGATGCGCTGCAGATGCGACAGGACCTCGTCCTCGCGCTCCGCCGGGAGGTGGAGGCGGGCGAGCTCGCAGAGAGTCTTCAATTCGGTGCGGTCGATCGCAGGGGCTGGCATCTCGGCATCCTTGGTGAGCAGGCGGCGATCGGCAATAGGGAACCCCAACTTGATCCTCATCTTGCGTTGGCATCGAGGGATGACACCTCAGCGGATGACAGGTCGGTTACCCCCGGGGCAAGGCTGGAGGCGCCCGGCCCCATGAACCGATGCCGGGATCCGGTTGCTCCCGAGCCGGAGGTGAATGCGCTTGGCACCGGTTCGCGGCTTTGGCTACGATTGTCGTCCGACTCGCCACTCGGCAGGCATGTGCGTCCTGGGTCGGTCAGCTCAGGAGCCGGATCCCGCCTGTTGGCACCTCCTCAACAATGGACAGTCCTGAACTTGCCGTCGTCGGCTTGACCTGCAACGTGGTCGGGGTCTTCTTCCTGGCGAACTCGATCCGGTTCCGGGAGCCGCGCAAAGCCCTGGCCGACGCCCTGGGGGTTGGGGTGAAGAGCGTGATGCGGATCCGCGACACCGCGCTCAACAACATGCAGGTGATGCTCGGCTTCCTGTTCCTGACCACGGGCTTCCTGCTCCAGGTGGTGGCGCAGTGGAACATGGAGTTGTCGACGCTGATCCTGTGCGTCGCCATCATCGTCTTCGCCTGCGCGGTCTACGGCATCGGCGCCTACAGCTCGCGGCGGGCGTTCCGCAAATTGCTGCGCGAGTTCTTCCAGAGCGAGGAGTGGTCGTTCGACGACATGGACCTGACCAAGGAGATCGGTGAGATCCTCGGCGTGCCTCACACCAAGGACATGACGGTGGAGGTCTACGTGCATCGAGTCCGCCAGGCGCTCGGCGTGCAGCAGCCACAGAAGACCCAGACGCCGAAGGATCGGGCCCGACGGATCGCCTTGCCGGGCCGTTAGCCCTGGCGTCCGCCCGCCAGCCGGCATCGGCAGGCTGCAGGGTGACACTTCGCGAAGCAGGGCCAGCGGGCACAATGGAGTGCTGGTCGTTGCGGTCGGGCAAGTCGCCGGGTTTTCGGGCGCAATCGGCCGGGCCCGTTCCATTCCAGGTGTGAAGGACATCCTGAGGCCAATGCGGCGCCCGCTGCGCCAGCTCTCCGAGTCGCTGCTCGATCTCGTCATGCCTGTTGACTGCGCCGCTTGTGGCGCTCCCGGGGCGAGGCTGTGCCCCCGTTGTCAGGCCGGGCTGCAACGGCGGCGGGGAGGATGTCTGCGCTGTGGCGAACCGAGTCGCGATGGCCGTCGCTGCGGCGGGGAGCACCGCGATCTTCGCCGGTTGTCCTTCGTCGAGGCGCCGCTGCGGTTCGCCGGCACCGGAGGGGTGCTGGTCCGGCGTTTCAAGCTCGACGGCGACGCGGCCGCCGGCTGGCTGCTGGCTGGTGCAATGCAGCAGGCCTGGGCGGCGCGGGACCGGACCGGGTGGTCCCGAGCCTACCTCGTCTCGGTTCCGCTGCATCCGACCAAATGCCGGCGACGAGGCTTCGACCAGGCCGCATGGTTGGCGCGACGGGTGGCGCAGCGGCATCGGCTGAGGTTGGCCGCGGGAGTCTTGAGGCGGTCGCGCGCCACACTGGCCCAAGGAGATCCACGGACGATCTCGCGGGAGCGCAACGTCGAGGGGGTCTTCGAAGTGGTCAGGCCCGGGATCGTCGAGGGTCGCCGCATCCTGCTGGTCGACGATGTCATGACGTCGGGTGCGACCCTGCGCGCCTGTGCCCGCGCCCTGCACGGGGGCGGGGCGAGGGAGGTGGCAGCCCTGGTTGCCTGCAGGAGCTGACCGGGAGGCGTGTCTGGCACCGCCCGACCGGCCGGTGCGGCCGGACAGAGGCGTCGGCCGAGAAATCTGCCACCGCGGCCTTGACGCAACCCCGCGACTCGCTACCTTCTCCCGCCCTTCGCACCGGGCCAGACGCGGTTCCGGTGTCGATCTTTGACATTCAGGGTGGCCTCGAAAGAAGCGTGTGAGCAGGTGCCGGCGCCGGAAGTGATCCGTGAGGGTCACGGAAGTAGCGATGATGCCGAGAGATCGGGATCATGGCTGGCAGTCGGCAGCCATCTTGGATCGGCGCGATCGCGAGATCGAGCCGGTGCAAGAGCGACAAAATGGATGAACACTTCAAGTGAAGGGTTTGATCCTGGCTCAGAACGAACGTTGGCGGCGTGGATGAGGCATGCAAGTCGTACGTGAAAGTCTTCGGACGAGTAAAGTGGCGGACGGGCGAGTAACACGTAATCAAGCTACCCGCGAGACGGGGATAACCTCGGGAAACCGAGGCTAATACCCGATGGTCTACCAGGTTCGCATGGACCGGTAGTAAATGGATGGGATCCTTCGGGACCATCTGCTGGCGGAGGTGATTGCGGCCCATCAGTTAGTTGGTAGGGTAACGGCCTACCAAGACAGCGACGGGTAGCCGGCCTTAGAGGGTGGTCGGCCGCACTGGGACTGAGACACTGCCCAGACTCCTACGGGAGGCTGCAGTCGAGAATCTTCCGCAATGGACGCAAGTCTGACGGAGCGACGCCGCGTGTAGGATGAAGGCCCTCGGGTTGTAAACTACTGTCACGAGTTAAGAATGCTGTACGGTGAACAGCCGTGCAGTTGACGTAAGCTCGAGAGGAAGCACTGGCTAACTCTGTGCCAGCAGCCGCGGTAATACAGAGAGTGCAAACGTTGTTCGGAATCACTGGGCTTAAAGCGCACGTAGGCGGCATTGTAAGTGTCGGGTGAAAGCCCACGGCTCACCCGTGGAATTGCCCGGCAGACTGCAGTGCTAGAGTGTGGTAGGGGAGAGCGGAACTCCTGGTGGAGCGGTGAAATGCGTAGATATCAGGAGGAACACCGGTGGCGAAGGCGGCTCTCTGGTCCATTACTGACGCTGAGGTGCGAAAGCTAGGGTAGCGAACGGGATTAGATACCCCGGTAGTCCTAGCCGTAAACGATGGGCACTAGCTTGGGGTCTCCCTGTGTGATCCCAGGTGAAGCAAAAGTGATAAGTGCCCCGCCTGGGGAGTA
>JAGQRA010000548.1 GCA_020425885.1 Planctomycetota bacterium
CGGCCGCAGCGTCAGGCCCTATCAACCCTCGGGGTTCTACCAGCATCTGAACTTCCCAAAGCGAACCTACCGGCAGGACAGCGGCGAAGCGCTGTGGCGGCGCAGCCTCTACACGCACTGGCAGCGTCAGTACCTGCACCCGGCGCTGGCGGCGTTCGACGCGCCATCGCGCGAGGAGTGCACCGTGCAGCGAACGCGATCGAACACGCCGCTGCAGGCGCTGGTGCTGCTCAACGATCCGATCATGGTCGAGGCCGCGCGCGCGCTGGCGACGCGGGCGCTGCGCGAGGCCGATGGCGACGCGCGCGCGCGACTGACGTGGACGTTCGGAACGGTGCTGCAGCGGGCACCGACGGCGAGCGAACTCGACGTGCTCGGCGCGCACCTCGCCCGCCTGCAACGTCAGTACGCCGGCGATCCGGCGGCGGCGGCGGCGTTGATCGCGGTCGGTGAGCTGCCGGTGCCGGACGACATCGCACCGGGTGAGCTCGCGGCGTGGACCGGCGTCGCGCGGGTACTGCTGTCTCTGCACGAGACCCTGACCCGTTACTGAGGGGGCCGCCGAGCCACTGACCCGCGCCCCCCACCACCGGGCACCAGACACGTCATCCACCTGACCTCGCCGGCGGGCCCTCGCACTTCGAGATCCGTCGAAGCCGGCCCGCCGCGCGACGCCGATCGGCGACTACTGGCCGATGCGGATCTTGAGACCGTTCGTGGTCGCGATGCCGGGGAAGAACGCTTCCGTCCCGTTGGCATCGAAGACGCCGGCCTGGCAGTAGATCGGGAAGCCGAGCACCAACGGCGTCGCCGGGAACGGCAGCGGCACCGCGGCGCGGCCCTGCACGTTGGTGACGATGAGCCAGGTCGCGCCGATGTCGTTGATCAGCAACCCACCCGGCGTGATCGGCAGCGGGCTCAGGCCGGCCGCGATGACGGCGATCGCCAGCGGTCGGGCGTTGCGCAGGCCGAGGCCGAAGGTGGCGTTGGGCTGCGTCGGCAGCGCCGGCGCGCCGACCGGGTAGAGGTCGGGAACGCGACCGCTGGTGCCGGCAGAACCGGCGCCGTAGCGGTCGACGCGCGCGGTCGGCACGCCGGGCACGACCACGACCGTGCCGGCGGCGGCATCGGCGTATAGCAGATCGCCGACGCCGTCACCGCTGGTGTCGGCGATGGCGACCGCGACCGGCAGCGCGCCGGCGACGGCGATGCCGCCGCTGCCGGGGCCGAAGTCGTTCCAGCCGCCGAGCACCGACACCGAGCCGGCGATCGGGTTGGCGCAGACCGCATCCAGGCGCAGGGTATCGGGGTCGGCGTCCTTGTCGAGATCGCCGGCGGCGAGCGCCGTCGGACCGCGGTCGACCCAGTAGAGCGACGACGTGAACGCGCCGGCGCCATCGTTGATCAGCGCGTCGACGCCGCCGGCATCGAGGCCGAACGCGTCACGCGTGCTCGTGACCAGGACGTCGACGTCGCCGTCGCCTTCGACGTCGGCGGCCAGCGCCTGCTGCGGATTGTTCGACAGCGTCAGCGGACTCGCGCCGAACGCCGTGAAGCCGCCGAGGCCGTCGCCGGCGAACAGGTGCAGCTTGCCGGACGTGGCGTCACCTTCGACCACCGCGACGTCGATGTCCGTATCGCCATCGAGGTCGCCGAGCGTCACGTCGCGGCAGGCGGCGGTGTAGGCCGCCGTCAGCGCCACGGCCGCGAAGCCGGTGCCGGTGCCGTTGTTGACGAGGACACCGGCGCTGCCCGGGATGAAGCCGGCCGAACCGGCGTCGCTGAAGGCGACGTCGTCGACACCGTCGCCGTCGACGTCGGCCGCGGCGATGCCGCTCGGGGCCGTCGCTCCGGCGATCGTGTGCGTGTGCGCCAGGCTCAGGTTGCCGAGCGTGTCGTTGCCGAACACCCAGACCTTGTTCTCGGTCAGGCTCGGCGGCACGTTGGCGGTGAGGACCGCGACGTCGGGACCTGCGGCGCCGTTGAACTCGCCGACCGCGAGGGCGACCGGCTGTCCGGCCGAACTGCCGAACGGGATGTTGACGACGCTGAAGCCGGCGCCGGTGTTGGTGCCGATCGCCAGCGACGGCGTCGGCCCCAGGCACAGCGCGGCGAAGTCGACCTTGCCGTCACCGTCGAAGTCGCCGACGGCGAGATCGACCGGCGAGTAGCCGGCCGGCAGCGCGGTCGCGACCGCGGTGCCGAAGCCGTTGACGTAGGGCATGGCGGTCGCATCCGACGAGCCGGCCGTGCCAGGCAACGTGTGCGGACCGGCCGAGGTCACGCTCGAGTACCAATTGCCCGCATAGGTGTTGCCGCTGCCGTCGTCCCAGGCGTCGTCGACCGAGCCGGCGAAGTTGCAGCCGAACGAGTTGCCGGTGACCGTCAGGCCCGAGACGTCGAGCACGTAGAAGCCGTACTGCGCGGTGGCGATGCGGTTGCGGGCGATCACGCCCGTGGTCGCCATCGGTGACAACGCGAACACGTAGATGCCGACCTGGCAGTTGCCGAGGTTGCAGTCCTCGATCACGATCGACGGCCCCGGCTCGTAGATCAGGATGCCGGTGGCGACGACCGACGTCGGGTCGTACCAGCTGTCGGTGATCGTGCAGCGGCGCAGCTCGCAGGTCGCACCGCGGCTGACCTGGACGCAGTTCTGCGCGGCGAGGCCGAGCCAGGCGTGGTTGAAGCCGTCGACGCGGCAGTCGTCCATGACGAGGTGGGCGTCGTAGTTGGCGACCACGCCGCCCTTGCCGTACTCGTGCACCAAGCAGTTGCGCATCGTCAGGTTGGTGGTGTCGGCGGTGCCGTCACCGCGGACGTTGACGCCGAGCGGTCCCTGGATGCCGTTGATCGGGTTCGCGCGCGCGTTGGTGAACTCGACGTTGTCGCACTCGGAGTCGGCGCCGCCGCCGATCCACAGGCAGTAGCCGCGGCCGCTCGACGGCATGCTGAAGCCCTGGTCCAGCGTCATGTCGCGCAGGTCGACGCGGGCGCTGCCCTGCAGCGCGATCGAGCACCGATGCGTCTCCGAGGTCGGTGACGCCAGCGTGCCCGCCGGCAGCATGATGTCGGTGCTGGAGTGCGCCTTGACGATCGTCAACCCGACGCCGGCCCCGACCAGGGTCAGGTTCTTGGTGCCGAGCTGCACGTGGTTCTGTTCGTTACCGAAGGTACCGGCGACGAGGTGGATGACATCGCCGGCCGTGGCGGTGGCGGCGGCGAAGTTGATGGTCTGGAACGGCTGCGCCTGCGTGCCGGGGTCGGCGTCGTTGCCCGATGGGCTTACCCACCAGTGACCCTGGGCGGTGGCGGTGGCCGCCAACAACAGCGTGGTGGCGAGGAGCGAGGTCTTCATCATGTTGGACTCTCCGAGGAATCGAGGCGGCATGGGAACGGGATCGATCACCGATCCGATCAGTCACCGATCCGGAGGCGCAGCCCTGCCGTGAGGCTGACACCCGGGAAGAACGAGGTCGTGGCGGCGGCATCGAACACCCCCGCCTGGAAACACATGGGCACGCCGCGCACGTCCGGCGTGGACGCGAGCGGCAGGTTGATGGCGGCGGCGCCGGCGGCGTCCGTGACCGTGATCCAGGTCGCGAACGTCGGGCCGAGCAGGTAGCCGCACGGAACCAGCACCGGTGCCGGCTGCATCGCGAGGGCGAAGCCGCACAGGCTGAGCGGCGCGGCGTCGGCGAGCCCGA
>JAGQRA010000549.1 GCA_020425885.1 Planctomycetota bacterium
GAACGCGGCCTCGCCGAAGGCCTCGACCAGGTGGAAGGCGAAGGCTCGCGCCAGCGTCGGCGTGCGGGCGTCGTCGACCTTGCAATCGCGGTAGTCGCGGAAGAACCGGCGGTAGCGCTGCCACTCGTAGCGGTTGCCGTCGCGGCCGTACTGCTGGATGAAGTGCAGCAGGAAGCCGGCGCTCGGCCCGTAGTTCGGGATCCGCCAGTACTCGAGGTCACGTTCGAGGTAGTCGCCGAGGAAGGCGCGCTGAGCGGCACCGAAGGCGAGGCGCGCGGCCGCGATCTGGCCCAGTTCGCGGTAGACGAACGCGGCGCCGAAGTCGGCGAGGCCCTCGCGCAATCCCGGATAGATCGGCTTGGTGTCGTCGATGCAGTGCGTCAGCTCGTGATAGTACAGGCCGCCGTCGACGCGCAGCTCGGCGGTGGCGGGATCGGCCCGGCCGATGTCGATGATCTTGCCGCCGCCGACCCCGCCGCCGAACTCCCACAGCTCCTTCCAGTAGACGGTGACGCGATCGCCGTCCGGGTTCGGCACGCGACCGAAGAGGTCGGTCAGGTAGAGGTAGGCGATGTCGAAGCGCAACAGGCTGTCGGCCTCGATCCCGGCGACGAGCTTCTCCGGGCCGATCATCAGGAATCGATGGCTGGCCCGATGCGTGGTGCGACCCCAGCAGGCGTGATTCCTGGCGGCATCGGCCTCGGCCCGCTCGTCGGCCGGCACATCGGCGAGCCAGGCGCGCTCTATCTCGCGCCGAGCCGCCGCCGCCTCCTCGCGCAGCTCGTTGGTGAACTCGACCGTGTGCACGAGCTCGCGCCCGATCGGGCGCTGCTTCCTGTTCTTCGCCAACTCGATGCCGAACGCCAGCCGTTCGGCCTCGTCGCGATGCTGCTGCGCCAGCCGGTCGACCTCCTGCTGCTGCTCGGCGCTGATCGCGAACACCTTGTCGGCGATGGCATCGCGATCCTTGGTGACGCGCCTGGCCTCGTCGAGCGCGCCGAGCACGGCGAGATCGGCGTCCTGCTGCAGCTTGCCGCCGACCTCGTCGAGCAGCAGCAAGGCGCCGAACAGCTTGCCGCGATCGAACAGCCGCCCGGCAACCTGCCGCAGGTAGCGCGCCCGCTCGGCCTGGATGCGGCCGGCGATGATGGCCTCTTCCTCGAACGACGGTGCCGGCGGCGGCATGCGGCCGACGGCGAGCAGCGCCTGCTGCAGCCGTTCCTTCTGCGCGTAGTCGTCCGTGCGCCGGAAGACGAACTCGAGCTGGTCCCACGCCGCCCGCGGATCGTGCCGCGAAAGCTCCTTGGCCTCGGCGATCGCGGCGTCGACCGCCGCCGCATCGACTGCCGCGGTGATCGCGGGGAACGCGAACCGCGCCACCACCGCCATGCCGTCGCGCGGGCGCTGGGTCGTGATCGGCGGCAACACCTTGTCCGATGCCGGATCGAAGAAGCCGAGCAGGACCTCGACCTCACCGAGCGTCCGCGGCAACAGCGGGAAGAACAGCGGCAGGTCGTAGGCGACCGGCTTGCCCGGCTGCCATTCCCTGGTCGGCACCGGCGGCGAGTGGTCGCGCTGCAGCAAGGTGCGGCCACCGCAGCGCAGCTCGACGCGGACCGCGAACGGCAGCGTCGGCTGGGCCTCGCTCGTGAACTTCAACTTCAGCGTCGCCCGGCCGGCCTTGGCCAGCGCGCCGGTGTCGACCGCGGCCTCGACGTTGACGTGGATCGATTGCGCCCTGGCGACACCGGCGGACGCCAGCACGAGGAGCGGAAGCAGGGCACGGGCCGCTTGGGATCGGAACGTCATGACGGCGGAGTGGGTAGCAGAGCGTAGCGCCGACCGGGGTCGCCGCCTTGCAATTGCAACTCGGCGCCGGCGGCGAACAATGGTCGGGATGAAGATGATCCGACTTCTCGTGCCGTTCGCGTTCCTGGCCGTGGTCTCTTGCGGCTCGACCGAGGAACAGACGATTCCGGCCAAGCAGCCCACGACCGCACCGCCGGCCCAGCTCGGTGCCGAGGTTCTGGAGACCATGGACGCGGGCGGCTACACCTACCTGCATCTCAAGGACGGCGACAAGCAGGACTGGTATGCGGTCCCGCAATGCTCGATCCGGACCGGCGACCACGTCACGGTCGCAGCCGGCGCCATGCCGATGAAGAACTTCGAGAGCCCGTCGCTGAAGCGGACCTTCGACCTCATCTACTTCGCCGGCAGCGTCAAGAAGGTCGGCGGCGCCGATGCGAACGCAACGGCCGATTCCACGGCCGGCCCGGCAGCGGCGGGGCCACACGGCGCCACCGCACCGAAGGCATCGGGCGGCACCGATGCGGTCGCGAAGCCGGAGGGCGGCATGACGGTCGCCGACATCTGGGCCCAGGGCGCCGCCGGCGCCGGCAAGGAGGTGACGTTCCGCGGCAAGGTCGTCAAGTACAACGGCGGCATCCTCGGCGTGAACTGGCTGCACGTGCAGGACGGCAGCGGCAGCACAAACCCAAACGCCAGCGGGTCCAGAGTCCTGCACATTTTGCGCAGGTACGCAAAAAGCGGGGACCACAGCAATTTGGTGGGATTCTTGGCCA
>JAGQRA010000550.1 GCA_020425885.1 Planctomycetota bacterium
AGGGCTCGGTCGCGAACGGCTGCAGCGTCAGGCTGCTCTGCAGCTCCGCCAACAGCGGCGTCGCGGCGGCGCCGACGCGAAGTCGCAGCGGTTTGCTGTCCTCGAGCTCGGGCGCCGTCGACCACGGCTCGATCAGCTCGAGGCTCAGGCCGGCCCGGAGCGGTTCGGCGTCGTCGCGCCGACGGTCGCGCCAGACGATGCCGTCGCAGGCGATCAGGATCTCGTCGATGGTGAGGGCGGGCAAAGCTGTGCGGCCCGGAGCCACCGGCGTCGCGGGCTCCGGCGCGGTCGCGGGGGCGGAGGTGGCGGCGGCCGGGTCGCCGATCAGGAGTCCCGGGATCAGCAGCCCGTCCGCCGTCGTCGTGACCGCGCCGCGCAGTCCTCGAGCCCTGACGCTGGCGATGTGGATCGACTCGGCGCCGAGCCGCGGCGCGTGGATCGCGAGGTTGTCGAGCGCCAGCAGCTCGATGCCGCGGTCGCGCAGCGAGAGGCCATCGACCGTCAGATCGAGGGCGGTGCCCGCGGCCGCAGTCGTCGCCAACAGGTGGACCCGGCCGGCGAGTTCGCCCCGCTGCAGCGGGGAGGAGATGTAAGGCGGCAGCAAGGCACGCAGCGCGCTGCCGCGGATCCCCGACCCGATCAGATCGGTCGTCACCTCGACGCGGGGGCCGTCGAGGGTCGCTTGCCCACGCAGCGCGAGATCGTCGATCTCCTGTTCGACGTGCAGGGTCAGGTCGAACGGAACCACGGCGCCGCGTCGGATCGCGCCGACGCCGCCGTCGATGCCCAGGGCCAGGGTCCTCGTCGGGTCGGCGGGGTCGCGCAGCCGCAGCACGGCTCCGGTCAACTCGACCGGGCCGGTCTCGGGGGCTGCCGACGGGGCGCTGTCTGCGCTCGACTCCGCGCCCGGGGCCAGGCCCGTGTCCGGGTTCGCGTCGCCTGGCGTTGCCACGGGTGCACTCGGCGCCGCGGCGTCGAACCTGAGTCCGAGCAGGGTGGTCGATTCGGCGCCGCGCTCGATCAGCAGGTAGGGCTCGTCGATGCGCGCATCGACGAACATCGGGCCGACGCCGCGCAGGCGCAGGCCGTTGAGTTCGGCGTGGCGCAGGCTGAGCAGGACCTCTTCGCCATCGCTGAAGCGGAGGTTGGCCAGCTGCGCGGTCAGCCGATCGGGCACGCCCTTGCCGTCGATGTCGAAGGCGGTGCCGAACGACAGCGTCCCCGATTCGAGGACGGGGGTGATGCCGGCCGGCTGCAGCCAGGGCGCGAGCCCACGCAAGGTCAGGCCGGTGGTGGCGAGGTCGGCCTCGATCGAGGCGCCCCCGGTCTTGGGTGCGACGCGGATCTCGGCGCCGATCGACTCCGCGACCTCGGTCGGGTGCAACGAGAATCGCAGCTGACCAGGGGGCGCCTCGCAGCCGAAGGCGAGGTCCTGGCCGTCGAGCCGGAGTCGATCGATGGCCAGGGTGGGCGCGTCCTTCAGGGAGCGGTCCGTGAAGCGGAGGTCGGCATCGTGCCAGCGCAGCCGACCGATCCGGATGGCCGGCAGCCGTTCGGCCGCGGCCGCGGTTGCCGGCGCGTTCGTCGTGGTCGTCGTGACTGCGGGTGCGGCCGTTCCGACTGGGCGAAGTCGCAGGCCGGCACAGCCGATGCTGTCGTCGCCGAATCGGCTCGCGTGCAGCGCGGCGTGGCCGACCGTGATGGCGGCGACGGACAGCCCGGCCTCGTCGGTGCGCAGGTCCTCGATCGCCACGCGACCGAACTCGGCGCGGTCGTTGCCATGGGCGACGGCGACCTGCCGCAGCTGCATGCTGACGGCGCCATCGGCGGCGAGATCCAGCGAGGCCTGGACCTTGGCGTCGATACCCTCGGGTGCGACCTCGATCCCGCTCCGGGCGAGCAACGGGCGCAACGCCTGCAGGGTCAGGCGGCCGGCCTCGAGTTCGCACTCGACGACGGTCCGGCCACCCTTCGTCATCGTGCAGTTGGCGCCGATCGTGAGCTTGCTGGCGATCCCGGAGTGGGGCGTGATGCCGAGGCGAGTCGTGATGAGCGTCGCGTCGGCGGCCGGCGGCGCGACGCGGAGCTGACCGTTGGCGGCGAGGTAGAGCGGGTCGATGCCGGCGAACAAGGCCGGCGCGAGGCGGCGCAGATCGAGGCCGCGCAGCAGCAGGGTCCAGTCGCACGACAGCTTGCCATCGGGTGTCGAGACCGTGGCGTCGAACACGACCCGGTCGGCGAGGCCGTGACTGGCGAGGCGCAGCTCGACGTGCCCGGGTCGTTGCCGGTGGCCGAGGTCCTCGATCGCGGCATCGATTGCGACATCGAGCGGGGCGGTCGTAGCATCGGCCTCG
>JAGQRA010000551.1 GCA_020425885.1 Planctomycetota bacterium
CTGTCTTCGCGCGTGCCATCTTGACCACGCCGTGGTCGGTGTGGTCCACGATGCCGATTCAGTCGCCGTCGCAAGGGATCTCGCCGAGGGACGCAGCCTGGTGCTGGCTGTTCGAGATCGTGCGTTCGGCCGCGACCTCCGGGATCAGTTGCTCGACGCCGGTGCAGCCGCCGTGCACATGATCGACGCCTACGCGGTCGACTGTTGCGAGGAGTTCGAGGCGGCTGTCGCAGCTGCGCCCGTGAAGCTGTCGTCGCGGCCGCTGTCGATTCGCGACCTGGGCGCGATTCCAACGCGCCGTTCGCTCTGGAAGCCTGTGATCACCGCCGGTAGTCGCGGGTCATGGAACGGGCCCACCGGCTCCCTCAAGACTTCCGGGACGCTCGCTCTTGCCGTGGAGCGTGCCCTGGCGAAGGCCAATGGCGGGACGTTCCTCGGCCTCCGAGTCGAGCGCGGAGTGACTCTGATCCTCGCCGGTGAAGCGGTTCACGGCTACCGCAATCGCTTACGCGCCGCAGTCGGCACCGATCGCTTCGACGATCCCGACGACGAGGTCCACGACCGCATCTTCGTGGCGCCCTCCATGCCGAACCTGATGCGCGAAGAGTCGCTTCATCAGTTCGTTCGATACGTGGAGGAGTTGCCTGAGGAGCCGGACCTGATCATCGCTGACACCTGGTCACGGTGGCTGGGTGTCCACGGCCTCGATGAGAGCCGGCCGGCGGATGTCGCGAGGATGCTCGGCGCGGTCGACACGCTCTGCGCCGAGATCGGCGACCCATCAGTGTTGTTCGTTTGCCATCCTGGTCATGCCACGGGCGGTCGCGAACGGGGTGCGAGCAACTTCCCGGCGGCCATGGACTTCAGGGTCGAGCAGAAGCTGCTGGGGAAGCCCCGAGACCTTCGTGCGCGGCTGACGTTCACGAAGGTCAAGGACTCCGAGCCGCCTGCGCCGATCGACCTGACCTTCGAGGTGATGCACCTCGGCGTTGACCAGGACGGCGACCCCGTGACCTCGCTGAGGCTCGCGGCGTTCGCGACCGCAGGCCGCAGTTGCTCGACCGGGAGCAGCGACCCCGACGCGGGCCTCAGTAACGTGCTCGCTCACCTCAAGGAGCGAGGCCCGAGTCCGGGCAAGGCCCTGATCGGCCTGCTGAAGCCGCTCAAGGAGTCGGCGGCCTACGCCAAACTCAAAGGCTGGGGCGAGGTCGGCAAGCTCGGCAAGCAGGACAAGCTCTACACGCTGCCCGGTGAGGCGTCGGCATGAGCAGCAACGTCTTCGGAAGCCATTCCGGTCCGGTCGTTTCCACCGGATTCCACCGGAAGCAGGGCCTCGTTCTTTTCCATTCCATCCACCCCCCCTTTAGGGGGTGGTGGTGGAATGGAAAACGGACCGACGCTGCGGTCCGCGGAAGTCGGAGCCATTCCCGAACAAACCCGGAACTCCTGAACCTGATGGTCGGTCGGTGGGTGGTGGGTGCGCCGTGTGTGTGCAGCGGATTCGGAGCAGATCGGGGCCGATCGGTCGAGGGCGGTCACTGCTGCGCGGGCGCGCCGCCGCGCAGATCGTCGCCGCTTGGTCGCGATCCCGTGCCCGACCAAGGCAACGCACGAAACTCACTCATGTCGTGCGTTGGCGGGGCTACGGCTGGCGCGGGCAGGGTGCGCCGGGAAGTGAAACACCTCAGTGCCTACCTGCGGCCCGAACTCAGTCGGCCGACCCGAGCCAGGCCGGAGTCAAGATCGCGCGGCACGACCGCGCCATTGCGTTCCGGCGGGGTCATTCGAACGAACCCGCACCGACCAACATGATCATGACGAACCACCTACCCTTGCACGCGCAGTTCGCGGCGCGCGTCGCCGAGCGCGACGCTGAGCCGAGTGAGGTGTGCTCATGACGCGAACCCCGGCACCAAAGAAAACGGGCAATAAGGGACGCGACCAACGAGGCCGATTCGTCATGGGGCACGCCGGTGGTCCAGGCCGGCCTCGCGGTTTCGACTTCCGAAGGGTCGTTACCGAGAGGGCCCAAGCTCGCGACGTGGATCTGGAATCGGCGATCTGGGAGGTGTTCCAGGCCCTGCTCCGGCGCGCCAAGAAGGGAGATGTTCAAGCTGCGAAGCTCCTGCTCGACCGACTGTGCGAGGACGATCCTGTTGCGGTCGAGGTTACCTACCGGCCGCTCAGCACCGAAGAGCGAGCGGCTCGGATCGAGGCGATTCTCTCGATAGCTCGACAGCGGCAGTCGGAGGCAACGAGTAGGCTCGGCTCTCCCTCAAGCGGAGTCGAGCCGGCGGGGTCATGATTCTCGCTGGCTGCCAGGATCAGAGCGCTGCTAGCGCCTGCCGAGGCGAGGCGAGGCGGGCTTGAAACGCTTTGTTGCCAGCGCGTTCCCAACCCAGAAGAACAAGATGGCGATTACGAGCGTCAGCCCGAGGCCCTGCGCGAGACTCAAGAGCAAGGTCGGCACGGCTGGCGTTGAGTGGCCGGCGAGTGGCAAGGCGAGAACTGATGCGAACGGCAGGCCCGAGATGACAACGGGCCACAGCGAGAGCTTGATCGCATACGTCGCTCGCGACCGCGGGCGCCATCTGCGGTACAGGATCCACCAGCCGACCAACGGAACGGCCGCGGCAAGCGCTGCTGCGACAATCCCGGCGAAGAGCGCTGTTCTACTCGCGGCGTCGCGTGATGTCTGGCCCAGCGTGCGTGCGATCCCATCGAGGAACCCGGACGTCCCGGGCAATCGACGAAGGTGCTCGCGCAGGTCGACGACACGTTGGACGTCCGCTGTCGTAGCTTGCCCGTAGTGAATGCGCACGCTCAACTCAGCGATCTGGGCTTCGATCTCGCCGACTTTGACGTTGCCGGATACGGCTTCGGTGAGCGAATCCACTTCGTTGGCCGCCCTGACCCATTCCATGCTCGGCAAGAGGAGGTTCTTGAGCATGCTGCTTCCACCGGCGCGCAATTCCCTGGCGCGTCGCTCGTCTTGGAGGATTCGGCGGACCTTCATGATGTTGGCTGCGACAGATGCGGGATCGAGGGCTGTTATCACGCCGGCCCGGCCGGCTGACATCGCGAACTCAGGATCTCGCTTGAGCCTCGCCGCGAACGAGGCCATGAGGAACTGGTCCTTGAGACGATGCTCCGCCTCAAGAGCATCGCGAATCGAGCGACGGCGGGGAGAGATCCTGGACTCCCGATCGGGGTGCTGCTGATCGCCCGCCGGTCCGAGGCGAGGGAGTGGCACTTGGCTCCCAAGGGGTGGGCGTGCAGCTTCCTGTTCGAGGTCGTCGAAGTAGAGGTTGCCGGCTTGGATCGCGGATACATGCTGCAAGAGCACCCCCCATGAGAAGGCGGTGCCGGCTGATGCTGCGACGACAAGCGCCAGGCCAAGGGAGCAGAGCCCGAGCAGTCTGACACTGCGGTCGGTGCGTGTCGGCGAGTTCATGTGCGTGTCGAGGCGGTCGCGTCACAGCTCGACGTGGTTCGCTTCCTCGCGATCCCCCCGTCTGGTGCGGTTTGGTGCCTGCGGCGTGCGCGGCATTAGTATTCTGAATAGCAGGCTACACCGCTGCCTGGACGCTGCCAAGCGTGTCCGGCGAGCAACTGAACGAGGCGTTCGGAGCTGCGCTGCGCAAGATGCGCGAAGCGCGGGGCTTGTCGCAGGAGGAGCTCGCGCACCGCGCGAAGACAGGGCAGCCCTACATCAGTCTGCTCGAAGGCGGGAAGCACTCGCCGAGCCTCGCTACGGCCGATCTCGTGGCCGGAGCCCTGGGCATGAGTCTCGTCGAGCTGGTCAAGGCCGTAGAGAAGGAGAGAGGCGGGCCGTGACCGTGGTGCCCGGGGTCGCGCGGCGACCTCGCGATGGTTGCGATTCGGGGCAGATTCGCAACCCACGCAGGTCAGGGCGCCGAGGCGAGCCAGCGCGGGGCTCAGAATCTGATCGGGCCTTGGCTGCGTGATGCCACAAGCCGCTCCGGCGCGCCCCGGCGTTGGCGACGCCTCATACCAACTTCACGGCGCCCGTCAGTCGCGAGACACTTCGTTCTCGGACGGCCTCCGGAGGGGCCTGCCTGTCGCTCCGAGATCGTGGCGGACCGACCCCACCGTGGGCTTCCTCGCACGGTAGGGGTGTCGGCTCCGGCGGTCAGGCGGCCTCCGCGCCACACCGGTGACTGCTGCGGGCCGGGGCCGGCCGAACGCGCCGGGTGGCGCGATAAGCCATGGCGCGACAAGC
>JAGQRA010000552.1 GCA_020425885.1 Planctomycetota bacterium
CAGCCGGCATCGACCACGGCGCGCGAGGCGCCGACGGCGGCGACGCCGGGCCCGAACGCGGCGGCGAGGTCCTCGATCATCTTGAAGTGCTCGGCCTCCTTGAGGCCGCGACCGCCGGCGACCACGACCTTGGCCTCCTGCAGCGGGGTGCGATCGGAACTCGACGAGACGATCTCCTTGACGACCGCCAGCAGGTCGCCGGCGGGTGCTGCGGCCTTGCTGACCGCGGCGGCGCCGTCGCCGCTGGCCGCGGCGTAGTTGTTCGAACGCAACGTGATGCAGAACACGGGCGTCTTCGAACGCGCGGTCATCGTCACCTTGCCGGCGAAGATCGGCTTGGTGACGGTGAAGGCGCCATCGGCGAAGCTGGCGGCCACGACGTCGGTGGCGATGCCGGCCTCGAGGGCCGCCGCCACGCGTGGCATCAGGTCCTTACCCATGGCGGTGTGCGCCATGATGACGCCGGTGGCGCCGAGGTCCTTGGCCTGTGCGGCGATGGCGGCGGAAAAGGCATCGCCGGAGTAGTTGGCGAACGCGGCGTCGTCGATGGCGACGACCTGAGACACGCCGCTCTTGGCGAGTTCGGCACCGGCAGCGTCGAGGCCGGATCCGCAGGCCAGGGCGATGGCCTTGCCGCCCGTGGCGGTGGCGAGTTCGAGGCCGAGGGTGACCGCTTCGAGCGAGGTCCGCTTCAGCGAACCGTCGCGGACTTCGGCGAGGATGACGATGTTGCTCATGATGTTCTCCGCGACCTCACAGTGCCTTGGCTTCGTTGCGTAGCGCGTCGATCAGCGCCGGGACGGCGGCGGCGCCTTCGCCGACGATGCGACCGGCGGCGCGCCCGGGCGGCAGCGCGAGCGAGACGATTTCGATCGCGGCCTCGGGCAGCTGCGCGGCGGCCTCTTCGAGCGGCTTCTTCTTCGCCGCCATGATGCCCTTGAGGTTGGGGTAGCGCGGTTCGTTGAGTCCCTTCTGGCAGCTCAACACCGCCGGCAGCTTGCAGGTCACGACCTCGCGGGCGCCTTCGATGTCGCGCTCCGCGGTGAATGAGTCGCCTTCGAGCGCGAGCTTGGAGACCTCGGTCACGCAGCCGAACCCGAGTCGCTGCGCCAGATTCGGCGCCAGCTGGTTGTTGTCGGAATCGATCGCCTGGCGGCCGCAGAGCACGAGGTTGCAGGGCACGGTCTCGAGCCAGGCGGCGAGCGCCGCGGCCGTGCTGGCGCCGTCGAAGACCCATTGATCGGTCTGCAGCAGGACAGCCTTGTCGGCGCCGCGCGCCAGCGTGTCACGCAGTTCCTTCTGCGCGTCCTTGCTGCCGATGGTCACGACGGTGACCGAACCGGTGCCGAGTTGCTCGCGGAGGAGCAGGGCCTGTTCGAGGGCGAACTCGTCGTAGGGGTTCAGCTCGTACTTGAGGCCGGCGGTGTCGATCGACTTGCCGTCGGCCGCGACCTTGATGGCCGAGTCCGAGGACGGGACGCGTTTGATGCAGACAACGATGTCCATTGGCGGTGGCGGTTGGGGGGTCTTTCTGGGTTTGGGGGGCGAATACGGTAGCGTCGTCGTCAGACGGAATCGAGGCCGTCGATCCAGCAGGCCGGCAGCGGGGCGCGGGGCGAGTGTGCCATCGGGCCCGTGACGACGAACTCCTCGACGGCGCTGCGCCCGAGCAGCTCGCGCAGCCGCGGGCGGTAGGGCGGCAGCAGCAGCACGGCCTCGATCTGATCGGTGAAATGGAGCGCGGCCCGCAGCAGCTCGGCCACATCGCGATCGCTGCCACCGACCTCGTGCCAATGACCGGCCAGGTCGGCGCCCTTGCCGCAGCAGGCGTAGGCGACGATGGCGTCATCGCGTTCGAGGACCAGCGTCGTCATGCCCGGCGTCGTCAGCAGCCCGGACATGGCGCCGAGCGTGCGTTCGATGCGCCACGGCTTGCTGCAATGCAGACGATGCAGGATCGGGTGATCGGCGACGGTGGCGAGGCGGATGCGGACTTCGCTCTGCTTCGGTGTGCGTGCGAGCAGCAGGCAGCGCTCGTCGCGGCCATCGGCGAAACCGTGGGCGCGGTAGAGATCGGGTCGCTCGGCCCACAGCAGCACATGATCGCATTCGGTCGCGGCGGCGCCGAGCGCGCGGGTCAGGATCTGACCGGCGAGCCCCTGGCCGCGGTACTCGGGATCGGTGGCGACGCTGCCCAGCAGCGTCGCCTCGAACGGCCCGGACCCGCCGACGATCGTCACCCTGCGCGTGGCGCAGTGGCTGATGAGCCGATCGCCGTCGAACACGGCGAAGAACCGGCCGTGGCCGTCGCTGCGGTAGAGCAGCGGCCAGGTGTGGTGCACGCTGTAGATGCTTCCCGGCAGCAGCCAGTCGTCGAGTGCGGGCAGCCACGGACGGATGCCGTCGCGGTCGAGCTCGGTCACGACCAGACGGGTCGCCGTGGTCATGGCTGCCGGTTCCGGAAGGCCTCTTCGAGCTGTCGTCTGAGGTCCATGGCCAGCGTGAAGCCCGCGTCGGCGCGGTTCATCGCCGCCTGCACCGAGTCGGCATCGGATACCGGTGCTGCCGTGCGATGTTCCTTGGCCAGCTGCTCGAGCGACTCGAGCAGGCGGCGGAAGTTGACGGAGTCATCGGCTGTCGCCGCGGTCGTGGTCGCGGGTGCGGCCAGCGGATTCGACGCGCCGATGCGCGAGGTGGCGTCGAGCGTCATGGTTACCTCAGGATGCCGGTCAGGCTGGTCTGGATGACGCGCGAGCTGACCTGCAGCGCGGCCTGGTAGGAGAGATCCTGGCGTTGCAGCTCGAGGATCGCCTCGGCGATGTCGGTGTCCTGCACGGTCGACAGCGATTCTTCACGCGAGACGCGAAGCCCGTCGACGCGGTTGCTGAGCACGTCCATGCTCGAGGAGCGGAAGCCGAGTTCGCGCAGGCCGTCGAGGACCGCGTCGTGGGCGCCATCGACTTCGGCCAGCATCTGCGCGATGCGGTCGCGGATGTCCTCGCCGGCCTCGTTCGCCGGGTTGTGCAGCAGATCGCGCAGCGTGATCAGGGTCGTGAACGCATCGAAGGTGCCTTCGAACTTGATCTCCTCGCTTCCGGTGCGCACGAGGTTCTGCACGTCGACGTTGAGCACCGTGCCGTCGTAGCTGTTCCGCACCATGCTGCCGTTGGCGTTCCACACCGCCACCTCGGTCACGCTCGCCCCGCCATCGGTCGACAGCCCGGCCTTGGCCGTGAACGTGCCGCTGGTCGTCGCCGGCACGCCGGTGACGGTGAGCGAGATCCGACGGCCGTCGGCGGTGGTGAAGTTGCCGTCCGTGATCGGCAGGTTGAGCGCCGGTCCGCCGCCGATGCTGAGCGTGTCGGGCGCCGAGGTGAACGAATAGGCGAGCTGGCCCAGGGCGGTGGTGGTGCCGGCGCCCGCGGTCACGGTGGTGGGAGCGTCGGTGTAGAGGCCGGCGAAGGTCACGTCGAGCTTGCCGAAGCCGACGCCGGTGTCGCCGCGATTCATCGGCGAGGCGCCGGTCGGGATCTGGGCGGCATCGGCGACGAACACCGTCGCGCCGCGGGTGCGGCTCTGGAAGATGGCGTCGCCGGCGACGTTGAGCGCGGTGTTGACGCCGGGCGCGACCTCGACCTGCAGGTTGTCGTGGTTGCCATGGTAGACGACGCGGGTGCCGCCCGGGCCGTCGACGAGCTCGAACGGGGCGCTGCTGCTCTCGGTGCCGCCGAACATGTAGCGGTCGCCGCGCCGGCTGTTGCCGATGCTGACGAGCTGGCTCAACAGCTGATCGACCTCGGCGGCGACGCTGTTGCGATCCTCGTCGCTCAGGGTGCCGTTCGAGGCCTGGGTCGTCAGCTCGCGCACGCGCTGCATCAGCGCCGAGGCGTCCTCGAGCGAGGCGGCGCCGGTGTTGAGCGTCTCGCGCGCCAGCGTGACGTTGTCGCCGAGGAGCTCGAGGTTCCTGAGATCGTTGCGCAGCGGGATGATGCGCAACGCCGCCGCCGGGTCGTCGGAAGGGCGGCTGATGCGGCGTCCGCTGGCGACCTCCTGCTGCAGCTGCGAATAACGCAGCAGCCCGCGCTGCACGTCGGCCAGCGCGCGCGAGTACAGCATCCCCTGGGTGATTCTCATGCTCATGGTGTCACCTGCCGAGGTTGATGAGGGTGTCGGTCATCTCCTGGGCGACCGCGATGAAGCGGGCGGCCGCCTCGTAGGATTGCTGGTACTGCATCATCGAGACCATCTCCTCGTCGATGTTGACGCCCGAGACGCTCTGTCGTTCGGCATCGAGGTAGCCGAGCAGCTGCTGCTGGGCCTGCAGCGTCTCGGCGGCGCCGGCGGTCTCGAAGCCGACGTCGCCGACGAGATCGGCGTAGAAGTCCTCGATCGTGTTGGACTCGAGGTCGGCGACGTTGCGTTGGCGGAGACCCATCAGCCGGGCCAGATTGCCGGCGTCGCCGTTGGCCCTGCCGATGCCGGCCGCGAGCCGGTCCGGGGTGCCGAGCAGCGCCGGGTCGACCTCGATGTCGCTCGCGCCCGAGCCCAGGAAGAACGCGTTCATGCCGAGCGCGACGAGCAGATCGCTGGTGTCGCTGTCGGCCAACACGTCGGTCGCGAACACCTGGCCGTCGGTCTGCGACACGGTCCCCGAGCCGAACATCACGGTGATGCCTGAGCCGAGCTCGAGCTGCTGGCCGGGCTCGTAACCGGCGCCGACGTTGAGTTCGGTGACGAGCGCGCCATTCTGGTTGTAGACGTTGATCTTGAGGCCGTCGGTGACCCCGATCTGGCCGTCGCCGGCGGGCGCGAACACGTACTTGTCGTTGTCGGCGCCGGTGTAGGTGCCTTCGATGTCGACGCTGACCTCGGTGTCACGGCCGACCGCGCTGGCCAGCGACAGGCCCAGATCGCCGAGGACGGTGCCTGAGCCGTTGGCCAGCGTCAGCTGCTGGGTGCGACCGCCCTGCGAGCTCTGGATCACGAGTCGGCCACCGACGTTCATCGCCTTGCCCCTGACGCCGAGGTCGTCGTTGATGGCGGCGACCAGCTCATCGGTGGTGGCCGCGGAGCTGGCGGCGAAGTCGCTGCCCTGCAACGTGATCGTCGTCACCGTCGGCGATGCGGCGGTTCCGGTGGTGACGGTGAACGTCACCGGGAAGGTCTGGCCGGAGAGGTCGAACGGGCCGCCCGACGGACTGCCGATCGACGGCCGCGTGCCGCCGAAGGTGCCCGGTCCGTCCGGGTTCGGATCGAGGCGCGTCGAGAAGTCGAAGCCGTAGCCGGAATCGGCGCTGAGGCGCAGCCTGCCGGTCGGATCGATGCTGGCGTTGAGGTGATCGATCGCCGACAGCTCGGTGGCGATGTCCTGCAGGGTGGTCGCGTTGGCGGCGATGTCGATGCGCGTGCGTTCCATCGCGTTGGTGGCGAGGTTGGTGACGCCGATGTAGACCGAGCCGTCGACGATCTCGAAGTCGAAGCCGGCCTGTGACAGCAGCTCGTCGCCGGGTGTGCCGTTGCCGTTGGCATCCGAGGAACCGTAGGCCGACGTCAGGGTCGTGAACGGCCCGGAGCGGGGCATGCCGGTGCTGTGGAGGCGGTTGAACTCGATGATCGTGTTGCGCGCCAGCTGATCGATGCGGCCGGCGATCTCGGGCATGCCGGCCTGCTCCTGACGCAGCAGCGCGGCGATGCGGCCTTCCCGGATCGTGGCCGGCGTGTTGGTCCTGCCGGCGGTGACCTTGGTCAGGCCGGCGGCGGTCTTGGCGACGGCCAGCTCCGAGGCCTCGCTGCCGGCGACGATCAGGTGGCCGCCGACGAGCAGGTCGATGCTGCCGGTGCTGCGCTCGAGGGCGCGGGTGTCGAGCAGTTCGCTGATCTCCTGGATGTGCTGTGTCCGGGTGTCGCGCAGGTCGTTGGCGACCGAGCCGTTCGACTCGAGCGAGACGATCTGGCGGTTGAGTTCGGCGATCGAGGCGGCGTGTTCGTTGACCTTGCGGACGAGGCCCCGCACCTCGTCGAAGGTGCTGCCGGCGAGTTCCTCGAACCGTGACGACATCAGCCGGAAGCCCTGGCTCAACGCGCTGCCGGCCTGCAGGACACCGCCGCGCAGGGCGCGATCGGCGGGGTCGGTCTGCAGGCTGCCAATCGCGCCGAACAGGTTCTGGAACGTCTCCGACAGGCCGCCGTCGGGCTCGGACAGGATGCCCTCGATTTCGTTGAAGCGGAGGTGGTCGACCTCGGCCGAACCGACGAGGCCCATCTGCAGCTGGATCCGCCGTTGCAGGCCTTCGTCGACGACCCCGAAGATGCCGCCGATCTCGACGCCGCTGCCGATCTGGAAGCCCGATCCCGTCTGATACGGCAGCGAAGCCGACAGCTCGAGGCGTTGCCGCGAGTAGCCGACCGTGTTGGCGTTGGCGATGTTGTTGCCCGCCGTCTGCATGCCCAGGCGGGCAGCGGCCAGAGCGCGCAAGCCAGAACCGAATCCGAATCCGAGGCTCATGGTTCTCTCCTTCCGTTCACATCCGTGCCGTTCACATCCTGCCGTCGATCAGACTGCCGGCCGCCGAATCGAGTCCGAGTCCGCGGCTCTTCTTGGCCCGGCGGTCATAGCCGCCCGGGTTGCCGCCGGGTCGGTCCAGGGTGACGTCGGCGAGCAGGCTCTCCTGCGCGCGCTGCGCGAATCCGAGCAGGCGCTTGCCGAGCGCGAGCTCGCGGCGCACTTTGCCGGCGATGGCGGTCGCGGCATCGGCGGCCGCCCGCAGCGAGCGCGCGGCCGGCGCCGGGATGGCAGCGGCGAGGCGCGAGACGTTGACGTGCAGCTCCTGCGGCGCGATGCCTGGCGGCAACGGCAGCAGGACCGAGAGCTCGCCGACCATCGTCGCCCGGGCCTTGTCCTCGGCCGCGAGCTCGATGCCGAGGGCCTCGAGCTCCGCCGTCGGCGCGACGCTGTCGGGCCGCGCCGCGATCCACGCCGTGCGGCGTTGCTGCAGGCTGGCGAACAACCGGGTCAGCAGGCGCTCGCTGCTGCGGAACGAACGCTCGAGGCGTCGCGACAGATCATCGAGTGACATCGATACCTCCCTGGCGTGTTGCCATGGCCAAGAGCCGCGCGTGGTCTGCGGCGCGGGCCGCGGCGCGCATCTTCTCGGTGGTGCTGGTCTCGGCATCGTCGGCGGCCAGCTGGCCGGCGCGCTCGATGCCGTCGAGGATGGACTGCTTGATGCCGAGCTGGCGCGTCGAACCGATGTGCTCGGCCATGTTCTGATCGAACCAGTCGGCGTAGGTGTCGGCGCCGAGACCGCCGCCGAACAGGCCGCCGGACTCGCCGATCGACGAGGTCTGACGCATGCTGCCGACGAGTTGGCGCACCAGGATGGCCTCGAACTGCTCGGCCGTCTGCTCGGCCTGCACGCGTTCGGGGCTCTTCGCGGTGACCTGCCCGGCCGGCAGGGTCCTGCCCGTCCGCGCCGCCTGCAGTCCCTGCAGCCGCGGTGTGCTCTGCAACGCAGTCATCACCGCACCTCCAGTCGGGCGTGCAGGAAGCCGCCCTGGTCGAGCGCCTGGAAGACGGCGACGAGCTGGACCGGCGTCAGCCCGAGCGCCTCGAGGTTCTGCAGCAGATCGGCGACCGTGGCGCCGCCGCCGACCTTCTTCAGCGCGCTGCTCTGGTTGTTGACCTCGACCCTGGTGCTGCCGATGCGCGCGGTCTCGCCCTGCGACAGCGGGCTGGGCTGGGAGACGGCCTCGTCCTCGACGATCGAGATCGTCAGTTCGCTGAGACCGACGACGCACGGGCTGATCAGCACGCCTTCGCCGGCGAGCACGGTGCCGCTGGTCTGGTCGATCGTGACCTTGGCCGGGTTCTCGACCGGCACGCGGACGTTGCCGACCAGGTTGAGGATGCGGATCGCGTTCTGATCGCTGCGTTCGTCCTCGGCCATCTCGATCCGCACCAGCGAGGTGTCGACCGCAGTCACCACGGCGTGGCTGCCGTCGAGCGCGGTGTCGATGCCCTGCGCGACCGAGGCCGCGTTGAACGGGCTCGGGTTGAGCAGGCGCAGCTCGAGGGCGCCGGACTCGCTGAAGAACGAGGACCGCGACTCGCGGACGACGAGGCCGCCGCCCTGCAGCCAGGCCGTGGCCGACGGGTTCTTCTTGACCGCCGCGCTCTGCCCCTTGGCGACGTAGCCGGCGACGATCAGCGGGCCGCTGGCGACGACATAGGTCTGATCGTCGACGCCCTTCAATTCGCAGCGCAGCAGCTCGCCGCCGCGCAGCGACTGGGCGTCGGTCATGACCTCGCACTTGACGTCGATGGCCTGCCCCTCCTTGGCGAACGGCGGCAGGTCACAGGTCACGGTGACCAGCGTCGTCGTGCCGCCGACGACATCGGCGATGGACAGGTTGAGGCCGAGCTTGCGCACCAGGTTCAGCAGGGCCTGTCGCGTGCCGCGATCGCTCGATCCGGTCGCGGCCAGGCCGGTCACGATGCCGATGCCGACCAGCTTGTGCGGCATCGTGTTGTGCAGCTGCGTGATGTTGCGGATGCGCGGCGACAGCACCGTCTCGCCGAGCCCGTTGAGCACGATCGCCTGGCGGGGCGGCGAGAGCGGGGCGGTGGCGGTCGGCGCCGGCGGCGTTGCCGCCTGGCCCGGGGTCGCCTGGTTCTGGGCGGACGCGGTCGCCAGGACGGACGCGATGACGAACGATGAGGTGAAACGCATTGGTGGATCCTCAGAACGGCCAGACGACCCAGAACAACGTGTCGAACATCTTCCCCACCGGTCCGCGCGTCACCTGACGCGTGTTGCCGCCTTCGCCGGTGATCGCGATCCTGGCGTCGGCGACCTGCGCGCTGCTGACGGTGTTGTTGGGCGTCACGTCGAGCGCGCGGACGAGGCCGCTGATCTTGAGCGTGCGGGTCTCGTCGTTGACGGTGACCTGACGCGTGCCCGCGACCACGAGATTGCCGTTGGGCTGCACGTCGACGACCACGACCGCGATGCTCGCGCGCACGTCGGAGCCCGAGTTCTGCTTGGCCTCGCCGTTGAAGTCGGACTCCTTGCGGATGTCGAACTTCGGCAGCGAGTTCGCCAGGAACGTCTTGTCGCTGAGCGAGTACGACTCCAGTCGGGCCGCCAGCGAGGTGTCGTTGCGGCGTTCGACCTTCTCCTCGTTCTTGACGCTGTGCTGCTCCTGGATGGAGACGGTGAGGATGTCGCCGATGTTGCGGGCGCGCGGATCGGAGATGATCGAGATCGCGCTGCCCGAACGGACGTATGGATTCTGCGCCGTCGCCGGGGCGAGGACCGCGGTCAGGATCAGGAGGACCGGGACGACCCGGTCGGAACGGAGTGGCGTGAGGAAGGTCATCGGTGGCGGTCTCAGTTGTGGATGATCACGAGTCCGGGAGCGGCGACGACGCCGGTCAGCGATCCGCGGGACTGCATGTTGGTCAGCGTGATACGCTCGCCCATCGGCGCGTCGTGGTTGGCCATCGCCTTGGCGGTGACCTTGACGCGGCCCTTGGTCAGCACGACCGTGACGATGTCGCCGCGGTGGATCACGGCCGGCGGCTGGATGTCGCCGAGCGTGATGCGCGAGTTCGACTGCAGGTTGCGCGCGGCCTCCATGCCGAGCACGTTCTCGAAGCGGGCCAGATAGAGGCCGGTGGCCTGGGCCAGCGGCTCGCGCGCGATCGTCAGGTTCTGCGGGCCCAGCGCGGTGCCCTTGCGGATGACGCCGACGGTCTTCAGCAGCATCTGGTAGCGCTGCAGCTTGAACTGGATCGGGATGTTGATGCAGCGCTGGCCGTCGACGAGGACCTCGACGTCGACGACGGCCGAGGACGGCGCGGTGCGTCCGGTGCGGACGCGGGCGATGAGCTCGCGGCGGATGCGCCCCGGCGGCGCGTCGTAGCGGCGCATCCGGGTCGGCGCCTCGATCTCGACATCGCCGCCCTCGACGGTGAGCAGGGCCTGCAGCGCCGCGCTGGCGGTCTCGAGCAGCTCGGTGGTCGGGATCTCGCTGCGCACCGGCTGCACGACGATCTCGTTCGGACCCGCGAACGTCAGCTTGCCGACGTCGTGGCCGGCGGCGGCCAGGGCCTGCACGATCTCGGCGCGGGTGATGGTGCGGGCGTGCCCGCTCGAAGGTGTGGGGGCGAAGACGATGTTGCCGATCTCGAGCGTGTGGCCGTTGATCGGCGTGATGTCGCACAGCTCGCTGATGCGGACGTCGTTGCCGCGGATGATGGCGCCGGTGCGGATCCGCACCTCGACCTCGTCGCCGCCGACGGCGCCACGCTCGCCACCGCCGAACACGGTCGCCAGGCACAGGGTGATGGTTGCCAGGTCAGTCATGACTCTCTCCTTCCGATCGGGGTCTGCGGCGCGCTACCGCACGATGTTGGTGGCCGTCGACAGCATCTGGTCGCTGGCCTGGATGGCGCGGCTGTTCACCTCGTAGGCGCGCTGCGCGACGATGAGATTGACCAGCTCGTTGACGATCTGGACGTTCGACCGCTCGATGAAGCCCTGCTTGAGCAGGCCGAGGCCGGTCAGTCCGGGCTGGCCGGTGAGCGGCGCGCCCGAGGCCTCGGTCGGTCGTACGACGTTGGCGCCGACGGCGAGCATGCCCGATGGATTGATGAAGCGGTGCAGCGTCAGCTGCCCGAACACGGTCGCGGTGTCCGGGCTGCCGGCGGTGCGGCCGCTGACCCGACCGGTGGGATCGATCGAGATCTCGAGCGTATCGCTCGGCACCGTGATCTCCGGCAGCAGCGTGTTGCCCGAGCCGGTCACGAGCTTGCCGTCGGCGTTGAGCTGGAAGCCGCCGTCGCGGGTGTAGCCGACGTTGCCGTCCGGCAGCGTTACGGCGAAGAAGCCCTCGCCGTCGATGGCGACGTCGAGGGTGCGTTCGGTGATCTCGAGCGTGCCGGTCGTGAACACCTTGGTGGTGCCGTTGAGTCGGGTGCCGGAGCCGATCTGCGTGCCGATCGGGGCCGGGCTGTCGCCGGCGCCGCGGGCGAGGCCGGGCGACTGCAGGGTCACGTAGAAGAGGTCTTCGAAGGACGCCTGCGACTTCTTGAAGCCGGCCGTGTTCACGTTCGCGATGTTGTTCGCGATCATGTCGACCATGGTCTGCTGGGCCTTCATGCCCGTAGCGGTCGTGTAGAGGGACTTGAGCATCGGCTGACTACCTGAGGATGTTGGTGATGATGTTCTCTTGCAGGCGGCTGCTGCTGGTCAGCGCCTTCTGGGTGGCCGCGAAGCTGCGCTCCACGGTGATCATGGCGACGAGCTCCTGCAGGGCGTCGACGTTGCTGCCTTCGAGGAAGCCCTGCTGCAGGCCGTCGCCGGCCGGCCTGCCGACCTGGCCGGTCGGGTCGCGGTAGAGGCCGCGGCCGATCGGCTGCAGCGCGTGGTCGTCGTCGAGCGTGACCAGGCTCAGCGGTCCCCAGGTCTGGCCGGAGACCGGATCCTGGATCGAGCCGTTCGGCGAGATCGTGAGTTCGGCCGGGGCCGCGTCGCCGGCGCCGAGCTGGATCGGCTGCAGGCCCTGATCGAGCAACCGCAGACCGTCGCGCGAGACCAGGAAGCCGTCCTTGTCGATCTGCAGCTGGCCGTTGCGGGTGTAGAAGTTCTCGCCGTCGGCATTCTGCACCCGCAGCCAGAAGTCGCCGTCGATGGCGACGTCGAAGCGGTTGCCGGTCTCGCGCGAGATGCCGCGACCGAAGTCGGTCTGCTCGCGGAAGTCGATCGACGGCAGCTGCTGATCGAGCAACGTGCGGAAGTCGTGCCCGGTCTGCTCGGCGTAGGCGACGCGCCGCTTGTAGCTCGAGGTGTCGACGTTGGCCAGGTTGTTGGCGATCGCCGCCTGCCGTTCGGCGAGGTACGAGAGGCCGCGGATCAGGATGGACTCGCTGTAGTTCGTCACCGCTACCTCACGATGTTCATCAGCTCGGCCAGGATCTCGTCGGTCGTGGTGATGACACGCGAGTTGGCCTGGAAGCCGCGTTGCGCCTCGATCAGGTTGACGAACTCGCGGGCGATGTCGACGTTGCTGTTCTCGAGCTGACCGGCGCGGATCGTGCCGGCGCCGGCCGCGCCGGCCGTGGTCGAGATCGCATCGCCCGAGTTCGGCGACTCGACGAACATGGTGTCGCCGACCTTGAGCAGGCCGCCCTCGTTGCTGAACATCGTGACACGCAGCGTGTCAAGGACCTGGCTCTGGCCATTGGTGTAGTAGCCGACGAGCTCGCCCTGGGTATTGAAGCCGGGACTGAGCAGGGTGCCCGAGGTGTAGCCGTCCTGGTCGACCGCGGCGACGGTGGCGGCGTTGCCGAGCATCGCGATGCCGTCGAACTGCCCGGACGAGCCGAGGTCGACGCCGACGGTCTGGGCCTGGTTGATGCCGTTCCAGGTGAATTGCAGGCTGTTGGCGCCGCCGCCGATGACGCTGAACGAGCCGTTGTTGTTGAACCGGATCTGACCGATCGAGCCCTGGTTGATGACGCCCTCGGCCGGGTCGATGTCGGCCGCGAGGTCCCAGCTCGTGGTGTCGGTCTCGGAGCGGGTGAAGGTCAGCGTCACCGGATGGGTCCGACCCTGGGAGTCGACGACGTCGATCGAGGTCACGGCGGTGTCGGGGCCGGTGCCTTCCTGCGCGACCTGGAAGTCGGACCAGACGTTGCCGCCGGTGCTGCCCTGCGCGTCGCTGATGCGCAGGCTCATCGTGGCTTCGCCCGTGGTCGTCGAGATCAGCCGGATGTTGCCGTCCTGGGTCAGCTCCGCGGTCGCGACCGGAGTCGTCTGGCCGGCGTTGACGGTGGTGTTGATGAAGTTGACCAGATCGTTGAGGGTGGTGCCGTCGGTGCCGTAGACGAAGGTGTCCGAGAACAGTCCGCCCGCAGGGTTGGTGCCGCTGATCGTGATGCCGTCGACGCCGCTGACATAGGGCGCCGTGCGTGAGGTCAGACTGTTGAGGCTGGTTCCCGGCGTCGCCGTGGTCTGGGTGCCGTGCGCGAGCGCGGCATCGAGTCCGAGGGCGGTGAGCAGGCCGGCCGAGCCGGTGCCGTTGTCGAACTTCAGCGACGCGTTGTCGCCGAGTCGCACGGTGTCGAACTGCAACGTGCCCGACACGTCGTTGGCCGTGACCAGCAGGTTGGGGTCGAGGCCGGCGGCCGTGAATCGCGCGGCGATGGTCGACGGGCTGACGAACCCGGTCGGCAGCGACACCGAGACCTGTGCCTGGCCGTTGAGCGAGACCAGCAGGACCGGGTTGGCGATGCCGCTGAGGTCGAACTGGTTGTTGCCCGGTCCGGCCGAGGCCGTGGTCGATTTGGTCGCCGCCGTGCCGGCCAGGAAGGTGTCTTCCGAGGCGACGATTTCGGCCAGCGGACCGCCGACCTCGGCCGGCAGGTTGCCCTGGAAGGTGATCGACGTCGAGGCCTGCGCCGGCAACGTGTCGGAGAAGGGCACCTTGATCGAGTTGCCCGTGCTGTTGACGACGCGCATGCCGGAGCGGGCGTCGACCAGGGTGCGGTCGGCGTCGATCGTGAACGAGCCGACGCGCGAGTAGAAGGTCTGCACGCCGTCGCTGAGCGTGAAGAAGCCGCGGCCCTGCAGCGCGACGTCGGGCCAGCGACCGGTGTCCTGGAACGTGCCCTGGTTGAGGTCGGTGTCGACCGTGGCCATGATCGCGCCGTGACCGATCTGCAGCGGGTTGATGCCGCCGAAGTTGCCGCTCGGGCCGGAACCCGAACGCACGGTGAAGCTCAGCAGGTCGCTGAACGTCGCCCGCGAGCCGCGGAAGCCGGGCGTGCTGACGTTGGCGAGGTTGTTGCCGATGACGTCGATGTAGGTCTGGTGGACGCGCAGGCCCGACAGGCCGGTGAACAGTGCGGTGCTGACCATGGGTGGCGGTTCTCTTGCTCCGGGAGTGACTGCGGGGGGGCTTCGGTCGTGGTGTCGGCGATGCGGCTCGTCTAGGCGTCGACCTGCGCGATGCCGAGCACCTCGCGGCTGTCGATCTCGCGGTCGTCGTCGAGGCGCAGACGGACGCTGCCTTCCTCGGAGACGTAGACCGACTCGACCTTGCCCGAGGCCTCGTGGCCCTGCGCGTCGACGTAGGACACCTCCTTGCCGAGCAGCGCGCTGCTCTGGCTGAGACCCTGCATGCGCGCCAGCACGCCCTGATAGTCGAGCAGCTTGAGCATGTTGGTGTTGAGGTCCTTCTGCTCCTGCATGTTGGAGTAGCTCGCCATCTGGTTCATGAAGCTCTCGTTGTCGACCGGCTCCAGCGGCGTCTGGTTGCGGAGCTGCTCGGTCAGCAGCCGCAGGAACGGGTTGTCGCCGTAGCTGGCCTTCTGCGTCGACAGCACGGAGGTGCCGCCGACGCTGTTCATGGAGGTGATGCTCGAGGTGGCAGTTGGCATTGTTCTATCTCTCTCTTCAGACCCAGAAATCGAGGCCGTTGGCGTGGATGTAGCCGCCGCTCCTGGTCGGGCGGACGGCGGGTTGTTCGCTGTCGCCGCCGCCGTCGGCGGCGCGCTCGTCGTCGGTGAGGTCGTTGCGGGCGCCGCCGCCGCGGGCGTGGATGTCGGCGCTGGCGAGCTCGAGTCCGACGCTGGCCAGCGTCTCGGACAGCTCGGCGAGGTGGCGCTGGATGAGGTCGGCCATGTCGCCGCGTTCGGCGGCGATCGCCAGCGTCAGGCGGTTGCCGTTCTCGACGACCATGCGCAGGTCGAGCTCGCCGAGATCGGGCGGGTCGAGCCGCATCCGCATCTCGCCGCCGCCGGCGGTGATCTTCAGCATCAGCTGCTTGAAGATCGACTCGCGCGATTGCTCGAGCATCGCGGCCGTGGCCGTCGGGTTGGTGCGATAGCCGGGCTTGGCGGCGATGGCGGTGCCACGGTCGCTGCGCGGACCGGCCGCCTCGACACCGCGCAGCAACGCCTCGCCGCCGGTCTTGCCGGCAGCCGCCGGGGTCGCGGTCGCTTCGACGGCGATCGGGGCGACGATCCGCTGTTGGGCGGCGCGCTCCGTCAGTTCGGCCAGCTCGGCGCGCAGCGGCTCACCGTTGCCCGGCTTGGAAGAAGTGCGGGGAGAGACGGTTCCTTTGCCTGCAGTTTTCTGCCAGCCCGGCTCTCCCCGGCTCTGTGTCTCGTCTTGATCGCCGCTGGCGGCTTCAGTGCCGTTCATCAGCGGGCTTGCCCCGGCGTGCATCGCCGTCGGCTCGGCCGACTCAGCTTCGCTTGCCACGGCTTCTTCACCGCCCTCGTCGCCGACCTCGGCGCTGACGGCGGCGATCTCGTCATCGATGTCGGCGGGCGCCTCGACGACCGGCTGCGGTTCGGGTTCGCGCGGTGCCGTGGCCTCTTCGAGAGCGGTCGCGAACGCGCCCTCGTCGCCACGCGTCATCCGGGCCGGCGCCGGAATGCGCATGGGGTCTGATTCGACAGTGCCGTGGAACGTGTTGAGCATCGCTGCGATCCTTCGCTTCCTTCTCGCCAGTGAGAAGCACGACGCATGCCAACCGGCCGCGAACGGCGCTGCCCCCTTGCCATCGCCCGCAGCGCCGGGTCACGCCGGCCATCGGCGCCGGATCGGCAGTTGTTGCCGCCGGCCGAGGCGGCAGCTCTTGCCGGTGGAGGCAGCCTTTGCCACCCGGCTCAGGCATCGGTGGCGCCGAATCTGCCGACACTTTTTCGGCTCCGGCTCTCAAGTCGCACCGGCCGCTGCCGATGATCACCGAGTAGCCCACCCGAAGGCGCTCATGAACATCCACAACATCGCGAACCAGGGCAGTCTCGATCAGACCCGCGACCGTACCACCGAGCGCGCAGGTCATGAGAAGACGGTCATCATCCCGGCCGGCGCTCGCGATCGCGCGATCCAGGACGAGGCCACGATCAGCAGCAGCAGCCGCGACACCCTGGCGGCGGTGGAGGGCTTCGCCGAACGGGCGCGCGGCCACGGCGAGGTGCGCAGCGACAAGATCGCGGCCGCGGCGGAGCGGCTGCAGAGCGGCGAGCTGAACTCGGCCGCGGTGATCCACGAGACCGCGCGGCAGATCGTCGAGTCCGAGTTCTTCGCCGGCTGAGGCTGGGCCCCGCTACCACGAACCGATGATGCCCTCGGCGGCGTCGGAAACCACCGCGCCCAACGGGTTGGCGAGCGCGTCGAGAACGATCGCCTGGTTGTGGAATCGGAGCCCGATCAGGGCGCGCACGTTCGGGATCGGCAGCCGGTACATCGCCTGGTGATTCTGGCCAGCGAGTAGCAGGGCGTTGTCGACACTGACGTGGGCGACACATCCCGGCGCGCCGAACGGCGCGAGCGACAGCGGCGCCGTGCGGTTCCAGCCGAAGGCCATGATCGCGAGGCTGTGCGGCAGGTCGAACAGGTTGACTTCGAGCACCGAGTCGATGCGCGGCGTGTCGCGAGGGATCAGCTTCGTTGCCGCCAGGGTGCCGGCGCAGCCGGTGGCGAAGCCGATGTAGGTGCTCGTCGGGCCGACGCGGGCCATGCTCGTGCTGATGGCATTCGCACTGACCTGGACGTAGGAGGTGCCGGGGTCGAGGGGCGGCACCAGCCCGGTGATGTAGAAGCTGGCATTGCCCAGGATGTCTACTTCGCCGTCAGAACGCCGCAGCACCGTGTGGTTCACGCCACCGTCCGCTTCGACGTAGTAGACGCCCACAGGCAACGGCGCCGGCGTCAGCCAGGAAGAGCCCCCGATGCTGCCCCAGGCGATCACGCGGCCGTCGGAGCGCAATGCAGCGTTCATGAACTGCGAGCAGGCGAGATCGGTGTAGACGAGTCCGGGTGGCAGTGCCGGCACGTTGTGCTGGCCGCCGTAGGGGTTGCCGAGGCAGAGGATCTCGCCGTCGGAACGCAGCAGCATGGTCTGCAAGTAGGCCGCATCGACCTGGGTGTAGCGGAGTCCGGGCGGCAACGCCGGGATACTGAGCACGCCCCAAGAGGCCCCGCCGAAGGCGACGGCCTGGCCGTCCGACCGCAGCGCCAAGGTGTGCGACGACGACATCGCGACGCCGGTATAGCGGACGCCCGGCGGTAGCGGCGGTACGTTGCACTGACCTTGGGAGTTACTCCCGAAGACGAAGAGCTGCCCGTCCGAGCGCAGCGCCGCCGAGTGAGTGTAGCTCGTTTCGAGGTCGACATAGCGCAGCCCCGGCGGCAGCGGCGGCACCGTGAGCCGGCCTGCGCCATTGGTGCCGGCCGTCTGCACCGAGCCGTCGGACAACAGCAGGATGCTGTGATACTCGTAGGTCGCCGCCTCGACATGCACGATCGGTGGCTGCCCGATCGCTGTCGCAGGCAGCCCTGGCACGAACGTCTCGTAGCCGTTGTCGCTGCCCCAGGCGATCACGCTGCCGTCGGACATACGCGCGACGGTGTGGTGATCGCCAGCGTCGAGTTGCACGCAGCGGAGCGGCGAAGGGACCGACGGCACGTTGAGCTGACCTGGCTGGTTGTTACCCCAGGCGACGAAGACGCCGTCGGAGCGCCAGGCAGCGCTGTGGTCCTGGCCGCCGGCGATCTGTTCGTAGACGGTCCCCGGTGGCAACGGCGGCACGTTGCACTGTCCCGATGCATTCTGACCCCAGGCATCGATTTGGCCGTCCGAGCGCAACGCCAGTGTGTGGTCGACGCCGGCCTCGAGCGCGGTGTACGTGACCCCTGCCGGCAGCGCCGGCGGCACGTTGCACTGGCCGACGGAGTTGTCGCCGAAGGCGCTCAGCGTGCCGTCCGACAACATCGCGACGCTGTGGTATTCGCCAGCCGCGGCCGTGACGTAGTGCAGGCCGGGCGGCGGTGCCGGCACGTTGCACTGCCCGAAGTGATTGCCGCCGGAAGCGAACAACGCGCCATCGGACCTGAGGACGAGGGAGTGGCTGCCGCCCACCGAGACCTGCACGTAGAGCAGGCTTGGCGGCAGGGGCGGCAGGGGCGGGTTACTCGGCGGGAACCAGGCCCCGCCGGTCGCGAACTGACCATCGTCGAGCAGTGCGAGGCGACCGCCGGCACTGATCTTGAGGTCAACGACGGTCCGGCCGGGAGGAATGAGGGGCACAGCTCCGACGTCGCCCGCGCCCTGCCCGAAGAGCCGGCCATCGGCTCGTAGCAGGGCGGTGCCGAAGTGGCCGGCAGCCACCAAGAGGCACGGCAGGTCGCGTGCCGAGGTGTCGTACGCTTGGCTGCCCCAGACCCTCACGGCGCTCTGGGCATCGACCGGCAACGGTGTAAGCAAGGACATTGTAGCGAGGAGGCCGGTTCGTGCGATTAAAGCCGAGGCGTGCAGGGCCCCGAGCTGCCGGCCGAATCGGATGCTGGTCTTCATGTCGATTCCTCCCCTCATCTCACTGGTAGATCCAGAGTGCCGGGCTGGCCGCGTTGATCGTCATCGGCCCGGAGCAGGTCGGTTGCGGGCCCAGGCCGCCCTGGATCGGGGCGCTGAGCAGGCAATGCAACTGGACCGTGAGCGTGACTGAAGACGGCAATACCCCGAGTGTGAAGCGATGGGCCTTGCCGCCATTGCCAGAGTTCCAGACGAAGACGGGACTCTGCACAGTCCAGACCATGAGCCCATCCGGGAGCTGGACGTACGGTGTGTACGGGGTCGCTCCGCCTCCTGGCCAGTAGCCCGGGAATCCGAGCTGCAGGGCGGTTGCCAACGTGCCCGCGCTACTCGGTGTTCGCATGACGAGCACGTCCGCTGCTCCGCCAGGGAGCAGTTCGAG
>JAGQRA010000553.1 GCA_020425885.1 Planctomycetota bacterium
ACGCCGGCGGTCTGCGCGGCCGCAAGTACTCGCAACGCGGCCTCGAAGCCGAGGTCGTCGGGCGTATCGATGGCGACGACGAAGCCCTCGTCGAGCGGACATCGATTCATGCGTCGCAGCACCGGAATCACGCTCGTCGGCGGCACGCCGCTGCGACCGCGGTGCAGCCGCAGCGCGACCGTGGTGATGGTCGCCTCGCCCTCGGGCAACGCCAACGTGAAGCAACCGGGATCACCGTTCGGCAGCTCGGCAGCGAACTGCACGCGGTGTGTGCCCTTCGCTCGCAGCGTCTCGAGCAGCTTGGTCACGCCCGCCATCGGCGTGTCGCGATCGATGCGCAGCAACACCGACTCCGGCGCCTCGGCCTGACCATGTGGTTTGGCCAGCCGCCCGTCCTTGGTCAGGATCATCACGGCGCCGCCCTCGGGCATCGGGCCGAGCTGCATCAGTCGCGGCAGCGCGACCGGGTCGGGCCGTTGCGCGGGGAGGGCGATGGTCAGCGCGAGGATGGCGTAAGGCAGCTGGCGGGTCGGGCTCACGGCTTCTCCGGGGCGGGCTGGGTGAGTGGGGGCAGGAGGTCCACCCGACGCCAACGGTCGGGGCCCGGGTCGGTTCAGTGCCTTTTGCGCCGCAACGCGGCACAGCGTTGACGACGAAGCGCAGGCATCCAGCGCCGCTGCGGCGCTTCCTAGGGAGATTCGTCGGCCGCGCGCCTACGGCGTTCCCATCACGCCTGCCACCGACTGGGTCACGGTGAAGCCGACGGCATTGGCCGGCGGGTCGATCACCATCGCCTGGGTGAAGAACGGCAGGCCGAGCAACGACGGCGCGTTGGGGATGCCGAAGTTCCAGGCCGTGCCGACCACGAACTCGGTCGCGGCCGGCGCCACCCGCAGCTGGCAACCGGGCATGCCGATGGGGGTCATGTCCCACGGCAACGGCGTGCCGAGCCAGGCCTGGTCGTCGAAGCCGAGGGTGCAGAACGAGCCCGCCGGCAGCGGCACATTGACGAGCTGGAAGGACTGGGTGCTGCCGATCCACGGCAGCGTCAGCGGCACCAGCGATGGCGGGCCGAGCGGGCCGGGACAGCCGGTGCCGCGCTGTTCGGTCGTGGCCGGGTAGACCGGCCCGTACTCCCAGGTGGTGCCATCGTGGCTGACGACCTTGGCCAGCGTCGCGTCGAAGGTCACCGGGCCGCCACCGCCGGGCGCCACCGGCACGCGCTGCAGCCAGTCGGTGCCGAGCCACTCCCAGACGTTGCCGGCCCAGGCCAGCACGAGCCGCTGCCGAACCGGGTCGTACGTCATCGGGTTGTTGATGCGGCTGCTCGGCATCGCCGGCGGAACGGTGGCCGGTGTCAGCTGGGTCCAGCTGTTGCCGTTCCAGGCCCAGGTATCGCGCAGGCCGGAGCCCGACGTCGAGCGACCGCCGAACAGGATCGCCTGGTTCTGGCCTGGCATGTAGGCGAACCCGGGTGCGAGACGGGCTGGCGGCGCGGTCGGGGTACTGCGTTGGGTCCAGTTCGTGCCGTTCCACTCCCAGGTGTCGCCGAGGATCGTGTGGCCGGGCATGAAGTAGTTGCTGGCACCGCCGAACAGCACGGTCACGTTGCGGACCGGGTCGAAGGTCATGCCGGCGAACGCGCGGTGCAGCGGCGCGGTGGCCGGGCTACGCTGGTTCCAGTTGGAGCCGTCCCATTCGTAGGTGCCGTTGCCGACGTAGCTCGAGTCGCAGCAGCCGCAACCGGAGCCCGACGGGACCTCGCAGCCGCCGAACATCACGACCACGTCGCGGTTGCTGTCGAAGGCCATGGCGTGGCCGCCACGCCCGCGCACGAAGGTGCCGGGATTGAGCTCGTTCCAGATCCGGCCGCTGCGCACCCACGTGTCGCTCGAGGGCGGAATCGAGTCGGGGCCGATGTGGCCGCCGAACAGCACGATCTCGCCGCGAGCATCGTCGTAGGCCATGTTGGTGTCGGTGCGTCGCGCCGGGGCCCGATCCTCGAGCCGTTGCGACCAGTTGAGACCGTCCCACTCCCAGGTGTCGGAGTAGACCGGGCGGTTCGTGAAGCCGTCGGCGCTGCCGCCATGGATCACCATCACGTCCCGCGTCTCGTCGTAGGCGCCGTAGTGGAACCCGCGCGGCGGCGGCCGATTGGTCTGCGTCAGCATCGTCCAGCTGGTGCCGTCGAAGCGCGCCATGCCGCTGTGGACGAACGGTGGTTCCTGGCCGCCCCACAGCAGCACGCCGCCGACCACCGGCGCGGTGGTGAGCGAGAAGCCGAAGTTGGCGCCGGCGCCCGAGAAGCCGGGGAAGTTGACGCCCTGGGTCCAGGTGACGCCGTCGTACTGCCAGCACTGTTCCGAGGTGCTGACGAGGGTGACCTTGTTCGGGCCCGTGCCGAAAGCCATGCCGTGGCGGGCCTGCGGCGGCGGCGAAGTCGTCGGGAACCGCTGCGACCAGGTCGTGCCGTTCCATTCCCAGGTGTCGTCGAGCAGGCCGGTGTTGTCCTGGCCGCCGAACAGCACGACGACGCCGCGGATCGGGTCCTTGCAGAGCGCGTGTCCGGTGCGCGGCGATGGCGACGCCGGGCTCGTCTGCTGGCTCCAGTTGTTGCCGTCGAAGCGCCAGGTCAGATTGCTGGCAGAGCCGCTCTGGATGCCGCCGAACAGGATCACGCCGCTGCCCGAGGGCGAGCCCGACATCGCGTGGCCACTCGACGGCGGTGGACTGGTGCCGGGGTTGACCTGCTCCCAGCTGGCCGTTCCGCCGCGGTTCCAGGTATCGCCGAGAGTCGTGTTGCCGACGCTGGTGCCGCCGAACATCACCATGCGGTTCAGCTGGCTGTCATAGGCGACGGCCGAGCCGGAACGTGCGACGAAGCCCTCCCACGTGACCTGGGCAGTGGCGGGGGCGGTGAGCATGGCGGCGAGCAAGGCGAGCCTTGCGAGGCTCGGGCCGGATCGGAGTTCGGGCATGGCAGGTGTTGCGGGGCAGTCGTCGTGTGGCCGGGTGCGAGATGAGGGTGGGTCACCTTCCGCGGTCCCCGACTTCGCGTCAATCCCGGGCTCGATCGGCAGATCGGCAGCAATGGCGGCTCGCGCCGGCCCCTTCGCTCCGCCGTCTTCGGCGGGCCTGGCCTGAAACGGGGTCGTCGCAAGGTATGGCCCATGTCATCGCGCATGATGGCAACCGCCCCCGCGGTGCGGTGCGGAGGTGGCAGGCCATGTTCCTCGCCGCTCCAGAACCGGGCGGTCGGAGCCCGATGGAATGGACGTTGACAAGTCCGCGGATGGCGCGGACTCTGCTTGCCCCCGAAGTTCGCCGCCAGCCACGATGACCACGCCACCCCGTAACATCCGACGCCACGAAGGCGTTGTCTCCCGCGCGGATCGGGAGCGGCTGCTCGGCCAGCGCGGTGCGGTGGTCTGGTTCACGGGGCTGTCCGGATCGGGGAAATCGACCGTGGCCCGGGCGCTCGAGGAGTGCCTCGTCGCCGACGGCCGCCTGGTCTACGTCCTCGATGGCGACAACGTCCGCCACGGGCTATGCGCCGACCTCGACTTCTCGCCCGAAGGCCGCACCGAGAACATCCGCCGGATCGGCCACGTCGCGGCGCTGTTCGCCGACGCCGGCGCCATCGTCCTGACCGCGTTCATCTCGCCGTACCGCAGCGATCGCGCCCAGGCGCGCGAGGTGATCGGCGGCGACTTCGTCGAGGTCTGGGTCGACGCCGCGATCGATGTCTGCGAGTCGCGCGATCCGAAGGGCCTCTACAAGAAGGCGCGCGCCGGCGAGATCCCCGAGTTCACCGGCATCTCGTCGCCCTACGAGTCACCCGAGCACGCCGATCTGCGCCTCGACACCGGGGCGCAGTCGCTGCAGCAGTCGGTCGCCGCGGTGCGCGATCTGATGCGCCGGCGCGGCCTGCTCACCCCTCCGTCTCAGCCATGACAAAGTACGCATTGAGCCACCTGCGCCAGCTGGAGCAGGAGAGCATCCACATCATGCGCGAGGTCGCGGCCGAGTTCCACAAGCCGGTCATGCTCTATTCGATCGGCAAGGACTCGGGCGTGATGCTGCGCATCGCCCAGAAGGCGTTCGCGCCCGATCGCATCCCGTTCAAGGTGCTGCACGTCAACACGACGTGGAAGTTCAAGGAGATGATCAGCTTCCGCGACAAGCTCGTGAAGGATCTCGGCCTCGACTTCATCGAGTGGATCAACCAGGACGGCGTGCAGAAGAACATCAACCCGTTCGATCACGGCACCCAGCGCTACACCCACGTCATGAAGACCGAGGGGCTGAAGCAGGCGCTCGGTGCCGGCGGCTACGACGCCGCGTTCGGCGGCGCCCGGCGTGACGAGGAGAAGAGCCGCGCCAAGGAGCGCATCTTCAGCTTCCGCGATCGATTCCATCAGTGGGACCCGAAGAACCAGCGGCCGGAGCTGTGGAACGTGTTCAACTGCCGCGTCAACAAGGGCGAGTCGATCCGGGTGTTCCCGCTCAGCAACTGGACCGAGCTCGACGTGTGGCTCTACATCCATCTCGAGAACATCCCCATCGTCCCGCTCTACAAGGCGGCGATGCGACCCGTCGTCGAGCGCCCGAGTGGGTTGATCATGGTCGACGACGAGCGCATGAAGCTCGAAGACGGCGAAGTGATCCAGGAGCGCCTCGTCCGCTTCCGCACGCTCGGCTGCTACCCGCTCACCGCCGCGATCGAATCGCCGGCCACGACACTCCCCGAGATCATCCAAGAGATGATCCTCACGCGCCGCTCCGAACGCTCGGGCCGCCTCATCGACTACGACGAAGCAGGCTCGATGGAAGTCAAGAAGCGGGAGGGCTACTTCTAATGTCTGCGCACGAAGATCTCGCAACGACCGACATCCACGCGTACCTCGATCAGCACCAGAAGAAGGACGTGCTGCGCTTCCTCACGGCAGG